>NZ_JAGPYA010000056.1:0-47225 GCF_018070245.1 Micromonospora sp. M61
GACCACCGGTCACCACCGACGGCAGATACCGCGATAGCGCATCCCACTCGACGTCAGACAACTCGTAGCGACGACCCACGCCCTACATCATCCGACAACAAAAATCCTTTGAAGACACCGCCTAGGCCCGTCGCGGCGTGTCAGGGGCCTTCAGTTGCTGCCCCCGCCGCCACCGCCGTCGCCGCCCCCTCCGTCGCTCCCGCCACTGAACTCGCCTCCGCCACTGCCGCCTGCACCGCCGGCGTAGCCGTGACGGCCGTCGTTGAAGGGCAGGTCACCGCGGATGCCGCGCGGCTTGGGCCGCTTGCCCGGCCCCGCGAGGTGTTGCAGGCAGACGCGGTCGGATACCGGGAAACATTCGCCACGGCCTCCGCAGTCGGCCAGGTAGCGGTTGCCATTCTGGACGCGCACCTCCTGGTCCACCCGGAACAGCAGGGGAAGGCCGGTCGGACCACAATCCTCGTCCCGGCGGCCGTGGTTCAGCGTGGCGAGCAGGGCGCTGCGATCGGTGTTGGTCATGCCTCCGCCTGTCGCGGGCCTGGGCTGGTGCGGCAGAGGGCGCCCGAACGCGGCGTCGCAGAAGGCGGCGTAGTCCTGCGTATGCCGGGTCAGTTCCTGCCACAGATCGTCCACGACCACCGACGGCACCGACAGCTTCGCGCTGCCCTGGCGGGCGATGATCCGGAACCACTGCCGGGTGGCGGTTTCGACGAGGGCGATGTCGTCGTCGCTGAGATGGGGGTGCCGGTTTCGTAGCTGCTGCCGCCCGCTGGCCGGGAACTGCAGGTCGGTCACGGCGCGGAGTCGGTGAGGGGTGCGGTTGCTTCTGAACGTTGTCCAGTTCATGCGGCTGCTTCCATCCGCCCGGGTGCGGGCGCTAGGGCCTCGACTTGCCGAAGTGGCGCCGCGGCTCCTTCAGGGTAGGGCAGCCGGCAAGTGCGTCACCAGACACGACGTTGACCGGGTCGAAGGGCCCCCTGCACGTCGGCAGGGGGCCCGCCGCTCTAGCGGTAGAAGCGCAGGTAGTCGAACTCGGCGGTGACCGCCGGTTCGGCGCCGCCGTGCGCCACCAGGCCGATCCGGGGAGTGGTGTCGGCCGGGAACGTCCACACCGCACCCCACGTCCAGGTACGCCCGTCCCGGCTGGAACCGGCCCGGAACTCGTGCTCCCCGGTGGCCGGGTCGACGTGGTGCGCCAGTCGTAGCCAGGTGGTGGTGGCCGGGGTGCCGACGATGCTGCCGCCGTAGACCGGCTGGCCGGCGAAGGGCAGCTCGTAGCCGTACTCGACCTGCCGGGTGTTCCAGATCGCCACCTGGGTCAGCCGGGCGAACCGGTCGTCGTCCACGTAGGCGACCAGGCCCGCCTGCTGGTAGTTGCGGACGGACTCCTCACCCAGGTCCAGCGCCACCTTCGTCTCGACGACATAGTCGCCGCGCGGCGCGTCGCGCAGCAGCACGCCGGCGGTGTTGCCGGTGCCGGTCAGGTCGGCCGACTGCACCGGCCAGCGCAGCGCGCCGTCGGCGGCGGTGACCGCCGGGTCCTCGCGGACCCACCGCCAGTCGCCGGCGAGCCCATCGGTGAACTCGTCGGAGTACGCCCGCAGCGGCGCCCCGACGCGGGGCTCGGGCACCGCCCGCTTCGCCGGCTGGAACAGTCGGGCCACGCTGACGTTGTCGAACTCGGCCGGACCACCGGCGGCGGCCAGCCCAGGGCGCCCCGCGACCGGGCGGTCCAGCCGCAGCGACAC
This sequence comes from Micromonospora sp. M61, assembly GCF_018070245.1. NCBI lineage: Bacteria > Bacillati > Actinomycetota > Actinomycetes > Micromonosporales > Micromonosporaceae > Micromonospora > Micromonospora sp. M61. Next base: position 1,749 of record NZ_JAGPYA010000056.1, read on the forward strand.
CACGGCGACCTGGTCACCGAGGCGGGCCGGGCTCAGCTCGGCGACGAGTTGCTGTCCGCGTACCTCGATGGCCAGGTTGTGCGGGTCGGCCAGGTCGAGCCCAACAGGCAGCGGCGTGGTCGCGCGACGGCGGCCGTCGCTGGCGACGAGCCGGCCACCGGCGGCGTCGACGCGGACCTCGACCCGGTCACCGAGGGTGACCCCGGCGCTGGCCGCGCCGGTGAGCCGCAGGTCGGTCTCCGCGCGCACGTCACCGCCCACAGTGGTACGACTGGTCAGCGCGCCGCTGCCGACGAGCCGGCCGTCGGTGACCCGCCACTGGCCCGTGACACGTCGCCAGCCGGCCAGCCCGGTGTTGTCGAACCGGTCATCGACCCGGCCGGTGGTCACCGGTGCGGGTCGGGCGCCCTCGGACGGTCCGGCGCCGGCGTTCACGGTCGGCCAGCCGTCGATCCAGTCGAGGCGGTCGAGCAGCATCGGGCGTTCGTTGATGCCGAACGGCTCGTCGAGGTACGGGTCGGCGCGGTCGATCGCGTGGTAGACGATCCAGTCCTGGCCGGACAGGTCGGTGAGGAAGCCGTTGTGCCCGGTGCCGATCCACCGGTTGCCGTTCTGGGTCAGGACCGGCGTGCCACCCGCCCGGGAGGCGGTCAGCGCGACGCCGTCGCGGTCGGTGAACGGGCCGCGCGGGCTGCGTGCGCGTCCCACCTGGACGGAGTAGCCGGTGGCCGGGCCGGCGCAGCAGTTGGCCGTGGAGGCGAACAGGTAGTACCAGCCGTCGTGGCGCAGCACGTAGCTGCCCTCGAACTTGTTGTCGATCGCCACCTGCGTCGGTGTGCCCACGGCCGTCAGCCCGTCCGCGCTGAGTTCGGTGACCGAGATGCCGCCGTAGTAGCTGCCGTAGTAGAGGTAGCCCCGGCCGTCGACGTCGGTGAACTGGCTGGGGTCGATGGTCCACAGATAGCCGCCGCCCCCGCCGGGGCGGGGGGCCACCACGGGTTGCGCGGCGAAGGTCCACGGGCCGGTCGGGGTGGGCGCGGTGGCCGCGCCGATGGCGTAGTCGCTGCCCTCGGCGGAGACGGTGGTGTCGGTGACCGTCACGTACATGACCCACTGATCGCCGACGCGGCGCACGTCAGGTGCCCAGAAGGCCGCACCGGGCGCCGCGTACGGTGGCCGCTGCTCCGGGCCGAACGCGTCCCCGACGTACGCCCAGTCGACCAGGTTGGCCGAGCGGGCGGTGGGCACCCGGTGGAACTCGTGCTCGCCCTCGCGCAGCGGGTCGGTGGTGCCGTAGGCGTACCAGAAGCCGTCGTCGCCGCGCACGATGACCGGGTCGGCGAACGTGTCGCCCACCCCGACCGAGATCGGATTGTCGTAGCGGGACGGACCGCCGGAGCCGGCGGCGGGTGGGGGCGCCAACGTGGCCAGGATCAGACCGAGCGCGGCGGCGAGCGCGCCGCCGCGGCGAAGGTGTCGCATGTGGACCTGCCTCTGGGGAGTGGGCGTGGGGTCGTGCCCTCGTTTCTACAACGATGGATACAACGTTGTAAAGAGATCGACGCCTGCGGTCTCGCGTACCCGCGTGCCGCACCCGGCCGCTCACCGTGCCGACGGCCGGGGCGATGATGGGGCCATGACTGGTGGCACCGAGGGCCGGGGAATGGCCGAACTCGCCGCGCTGCTGGCCGACGGCACCCGGGCCGGCATCTGCCTCGCGCTGCTCGACGGCCGGGCGTGGACCGCCGGGGAGTTGGCCCGCCGCGCCGGGGTCGCCCCGTCCACGGCCAGCGACCACCTCACCCGACTGGTCCGGGGCGGGCTGCTGGTCGAGGAACGGCAGGGCCGGCACCGCTACCTGCGGCTGGCCGGGCCGTCGGTGGCCCAGCTGATCGAGGACCTGGCCGGGCACGCGCCGACCCCACCCGCGCCGGTCGGGTCGCTGCGGGCCGCCACCGCGAGCGCCGCTCTGGCGTACGCCCGGACCTGCTACGACCACCTGGCCGGGCGCCTCGGTGTGCTGATGCACGACGCGCTGCTGGCCGACGGACGGCTGGACCGGTCCAGCGGGTTGGCGCTGACCGCCGACGGGTGGGCGTGGGCGGCCGACCTGGGCGTACCCGTGCAGGTGCTGCGCACCGCCCGCCGCCCGGTGGTCCGCGACTGCCTCGACTGGACCGAACGCCGCTCGCACCTGGCCGGGGCGCTCGGGGCGGCACTGTGCCGCCGCTTCACCGACCTGGGTTGGATCACCCAGGGCGCCGGCCGCGCGATCCGTCTCACCCCGATCGGTCGCGTCGCCCTGGCCGAGACCCTGCACGTCCCGGACGACACCCTCACCCCCACGTCGCCCCCGACACCCACCAGCGGCCGAGCCTGACCCTGTCGCCCACCCCGCCAGCGGCCACCCTCGCGCGGCGCGGTGCGGGCTTGACTGTTCGGTGGGGAGCGAAGGGTTCGGGTTCTACGGTCGGGCCGTGACTGACAGCTGGCCTGACATCGCTCCCGCTCCCGGAACGCCGGACTGCGGCCCGCCCTCGTTCGAACCGGAGCGCGGTTGGTGGGTGACACGGCACGTCGACGTGCGGGCGGCGCTCACCGACCCGGCCTTCCGGGTGCCGGCCGTCGAGAGCGGCCCGCCCGGCACGCTCGCCTGGCTGCGCGCCTCGGTCAGCCGGTTCAGCCCACCGCAGCAGCACGCCGAGCGCCGGGCGGTCGTGGTGAGCGCCCTGACCGAGTTGGACCCGGACGAGCTGCGGCACGAGGCGGCCCGGCTGACCGTCGCTGTCCTGGACCGGGCCGGCGACCGCCTCGACGTGACGCGTGACGTGGCCCGGCCGGTGCCGCTGCGGGTGCTGGCCGGTCGGCTCGGCCTCGCCGATCCGGCAGCCGCCGGGACGGCGGTCGCTGTCGTCGCTGCCGCGTACCACCCGGGGGTTGATCCTGCGTTGGCCCGGCGGGCCGACCAGGCTGTCGCGACGTTGCTGGCGCTCGCGCCGCCGGCCGCGCCGGAGGTACGGGCGAACCTGATCGGCCTGCTGGTCCAGGCGTGCGACGCGACCGCCGGTCTGATCGGTGCCGCCGCCCACCACCTGCTGCCACCGCTCGGCGGCCTGCCGGGCGGTGTGCCCGGGCTGGCGGAGACCGGCGCGATGCTGGCCGAGGTGCTGCGGCTCGACCCGCCGGTGCGGGCGACCCGGCGCGTCACCACCGCCGGGGTACGCCTGGGTGGGCGGGACCTGCCGGCGGGCAGCCCGGTGCTGCTGCGCTTCGACGCGGCCAACCGTGACCCGCGGGTGTTCGGCGAGCCGGCGGCGTTCCGGCCCGGTCGGCCCGGGGCGCGTCTGCTGACCTTCGGGGCGGGGGAGCGCGGCTGCCCCGGCGACCGGCACGCCCTGGCCCTGGCCGCCGGGGTGTTCGACGTGCTGCGCGCACGCTGCCGGCGTCTCCGAGCCGACCTGCGCCACGAGCCGCACCCGACCCTGCGTGTCCCGACGAACCTGGAGGTGAGCGTCCGATGACCGACCGCCGTGCCGACTTCCGCGCCCTGCACCACACCGGCCGACCCCTGCTGCTGCCGAACGCCTGGGACCACGCCTCGGCGGCGGCGCTCGCCGCGCGCGGCCACCCGGCGATCGGCACCACCAGCCTCGGGGTCGCCGCGGCGGCGGGCCGACCCGACGGCACCGCGGCCATCGCGCAGGAGACCCTGGCCCTGGCCCGCCGGCTGGCCAACCTGCCGGTGCTGCTCAGCGTCGACATCGAGGCCGGGTTCAGCGATGATCCGGCGGCGGTCGCCGGGTACGTGGCGGAGCTGGCCGGGCTCGGCGTGGTCGGTATCAACCTGGAGGACGGGCGTGCCGACGGCACCCTCACCGAGCCGGAGCGCGTCGCCGCCAAGGTCGCGGCGGTGAAGGCGGCGGTGCCGGACCTGTTCGTCAACGCCCGGACCGACACCTGGTGGCTGGGGGTGGACGACCCGCTGCCGCAGACTCTCGCCCGGGCCCACGCCTACCGGGCCGCCGGCGCCGACGGGATCTTCGTGCCCGGCATCGTCGACCCGGCCACGCTGCGCGTGCTCACCGGGCGGATCGACGCCCCGGTGAACGCGCTGTACCAGCCGGGCGGACCAGGACCGGACGAGCTGGCCGCCGCGGGGGTTGCCCGGGTCAGCACCGGCTCCCTGCTGTTCCGGGTGGCGCTGGCCGCCGCGCTCGCCGCCGCCGACCAGGTACGCGCCGGCGGGCTCGCGACGACGGAAGGGCTGCCGTCGTACGCCGAGGTGCAGGGCCTGGTGCGGCCGAGCGCCGCTGTCCAACCGGACGGTCGGCTCCCTTAGGGGTAGATAGGAGGATTGTTCGGTCCACTCCGGTCTCGGCAATTACGGTGTGTTACAGGGCGAACCACCCAGTGTCGTGACCGGAGAAGGGACCCCGTCATGCGTGTGCCCAGCCGTAGCCCGGGACAGCAACCCGGTTCGCCCGTGTCGCCCACCGCGCCGGCACGCCGCCGGCCCCCCGGCGCGACTCCCCGCCGCGTTCCCGCCCCCGAGCCGGACCTCGCCGCCTACCGGACAGCCGTCGCCGAGCTTCTGGTCGAGGTGGGCGCGCTGGCCGACGCGTCGAGCACCCGAGCTCGACAGGTGCTCATCGACGAACGACTGCGTGAGCCGGCGCTCGCCGACGTCCTCGACGCCACCCCGCAGGGGCTGATCGGCGCCCGCGAGACGCTGCTGCTGGAGATGGCCCGCTACCAGCCGAACGACCGCACCTCGGCGCGTGACCTCACCGCGCTGGTCCGGATCTACCTGCTCTCCCGCATCGACGTGCTGTGGTGGCAGGACGCCCCGACGTTCCTCACCGACGACCAGGTCAACGGCAGCGCCGAACTGGTCGACCTGGAGTGGCTGCGCCGCCGCGACCTGCTGGGCTTCCGCTACCAGGAGCAGCCCGCCACCATGCTGGGCCGGGCCGCGCGCGGGCTGCGTCGGCGGCTGCGACCGGACCTCACCCCGCGTACGGCGGGGCTGCTGTTCCGTCGGGCACGACGCGAGGTGGTGGCGCTGCTCAACGACATCGCACGCGAGTTCGCCGCCGCCGCGCCGCCGGCCACCCCGCCGCTGTGGGTGACCAGCCTGGTCCGCAGCGCCGAGCACCAGTACCGGCTGCGCCGCCTGGGGTACGCCGCGATGCTGCCCAGCGGGCACTGCCTCGGCTACTCCGTCGACGTCGAGCTGGCCTGGTTCGAGCGCTTCGGCGCGCGGGACACCCTCGCGGAGGTGCTGCTGAACAGGCAGCGGGCCGGGGAGCTGAACGTGATCGACGAGGGGCAGGCCTGGCACCTGTGTCTCGCGCCCACCGCCCGGCGCCGCCTGCGCCGGGCCTACGAGGCCGAGATGGGGGTCTGACCCCGGTGTGCGGCATCGCGTTGAGCATCGGCCCCGAGGCCGACCCGGCGACGTTCCGGCGGATGCTCGCCGTGCTGGCCCCCCGCGGTGAGGTCACCGAGACCCGGTCCGAGAACGGCCTGCTCGCCGGCACCCGCCGGCTTCGTGTCGTCGACCGGGACCGGGCGGTGCAGCCGTGGACCTCGACCGACGAGCGCTGGCTGCTCTGCTTCAACGGCGAGATCTTCAACTACCGGGAGCTGCGCGCCCAACTGACCCGCCTCGGACAGGCCTTCTGCACCGAGAGCGACACCGAGGTGCTGCTCGCCGCGTTCCAGCAGTGGGGCGAGGCGGCGGTGACCCGGTTGCGCGGCGAGTACGCCTTCGCGGTCGTCGAGCGGGCCACCGGCCGGACGTACCTGGCCCGCGACCCCATCGGGGTCAAGCCGCTGTACTGGTCCCGCCGGCCCGGCTGCCTGCACCTCGCCTCCGAGGTCAAGGCACTCGTCGGGCACGGTGCCCCGATCGCCGAGGTGCCGCCCGGGCACCACGGTTGGGCCGAGGCGGACGGGCACGTGCGGCTCAGCCCGTACGTCGACCTGCTCACCATCGGTGACGGCCTGCCGATCATCGACGACCCGGACGAGGCCGCCCTGCTCGTCCGTGCCGCGCTGAGCGACTCGATCCGGATGCGGGTGGAAACCGACCTGACCGTCGGGGTGGTGCTCTCCGGTGGGCTGGACAGCTCGCTGACCCTGCGGCAGGTGCGCGACATCCACCCGGACTGCGTGGCGGTCACCGTCGGCGCTGCGGACAGCCCCGACGTGGCGTACGCCCGGCGGCTCGCCGCCGACCTCGACGTGCCGCACGTGGTGGTCGAGCTGCGTACGCGCGACATCCGGCTCGCCGACGTCCGCGAGGCGATCCGGATCTCCGAGCTGACCGAGTACGGCGACATCATCAACGCCGTCGTCTCGGTGCCGATCTTCCGACGGCTCCGTGACCTGGGCATCAAGGTGGTGCTCACCGGCGACGGCTCCGACGAGCTGTTCGGCGGCTACCGGATGTATCACCAGGTCGGCCCGGCCGCGGCCCGCCGACTGTTCCTGCACCGCATCCGCAATCTGTGCCGTACGGAGTTGCAGCGCGTCGACCGGGCAGCCATGGGGCACGGGGTGGAGGCGAGGTTGCCGTTCCTCGACCTCAGTGTGGTGGAGCTGGCGATGCGGCTGCCGCTGGATCTGAAGCTGCGCCACGGGCAGGAGAAGTGGATCGTCCGGCGGGCGTTCGCCGACGTGCTGCCCGACTACATCCTGCGCCGCCCGAAGAACCCGATGTCGTACTCGTCGGGGTTGCACGAGCGGGTGCGGCTGTACAAGCCGCTCTTCGCCCGGCTGCACCGCTCGTTCGGCTACGACCTGCAGGAGCCGGTCCGCCGGGACTTCGACAGTGTCCTGAGCCGCTGCGGTAACGACCTGGACCGGGCCATCGCCGACGGGCTGACCCGGCCCGACTACACGGTCCTGGAGCACGCCCGCGACCTGGTCGGCGCGGCCAAGTGGAACGCCGCGCCGATGGTCCGTCGGCTGGTCGGCCCACGCCCGGCCCGCCGCTGAACCGCCCTGCGGGCCACGCTTGACTCTGACACGGTGTCAGGGACGAGCGTGGAGGGACCATGTTCACCATCGGAGACTTCGCCAGACTCGGCCGGGTGTCGGTGCGGATGCTGCGCCACTACGACAGCATCGGCCTGCTGCGCCCCGCCAGCGTCGACCCGCACACCGGTTACCGCTTCTACCGGGCCGACCAGCTGCGCCGGCTCAACCGGGTGATCGCCCTCAAGGAGTTGGGCCTCACCCTCGAACAGGTGCGCGCGATCGTCGACGACGCCGTCGACGTGGCCGAGCTGCGCGGCATGCTGCGGCTGCGCCGAAGCCAGCTGGCGGAACAGTTGGCCGCCGACACCGCCCGGTTGACGGCCGTCGAGGCGAGGCTCCGTTTGATCGAGTCGGAGGGTCGGATGACCACCCAGGAGGTCGTACTCAAGGAGATCGTGCCGGTCCGCGTCGCGGAGTTGACCGCTGTCGCGCCCAGCTACCAGGGCGAGGACATCGGCCCGGTGATCCAACCGCTCTACCCGGAGTTGTTCCGTCGGCTGGCCGACGCGGGGATCACGCCAGCGGGGCCGAGCATCGCCTGGTACGAGCCGGCCCCCGGCGACGACGGCGACGCGGTGGTGGTGCATGCCGGGGTGACCGTGGGGGTCGGGGTGGAGGCCGCCTCCGACGTCGCGGTGGTGGACCTGCCCGCGGTGCGCACCGCCGCGACGACCATCCACCACGGTGCAATGGACGACGTGGAGGAGAGCATGCAGGTCCTCGCCCGGTGGATCGAGGACAACGGCTACCGCACCGACGGGTTCGCCCGAGAGGTGTACCTCGACTACTGCCCGGACGCCCCGGAGAAGGGCGTCACCGAACTCCAGCTCGCCGTCCACCGGGACTGAGTGACCGCGGCCCAACGTCAGGTCCGATCGCCGCCAGCACTCCCGCCGTCACCGCGCCAGGCTGGACCGATGACGAACAGCACCACGTTCCGCGTCCACGCCCTGCCGGCCGCCGCGCTCGACACCGTCCGCCGGACCGGCCGGGACGCTGCCGACCGGCCCGTCGAGTCGCTCCGAGCCGGTGGCGGCGAAGCCCTGCGCTGCTGTCTGCGCGATGCCGACGAGGATGAGGAGCTGCTGCTCTTCGGGTACGCGCCGCCGGGCGCCGCCGGCCCGTACCGGGAGATCGGACCGGTCTTCGCGCACGCCACCGCCTGCCCCGGCCCGGACCCGGCGGGCGGGCACCCGCCGGCCTGGCGGGGGCGACCCCAGGTCCTTCGGGCGTACGACCGGCAGGGCCGCATCTGCGGCGGCCGGCTGCACGACGGCACGGACCCGGAGGGGGTGATCGCCGAGCTGCTGGCCGACCCGACGGCCCGTGAGCTGCACAGCCGCAACGTGGTGTACGGCTGCCTCATGTTCGTCGTGCGGCGGGCGACCGGGTGACCCTGGCCCTGCTTCGGCGCGAGCGCTCAGCTGACCAGCAGCAGCGCGCCGACGGCGGCGAGGGTGCCGGTGACCGCGAGCACCGTGCTGGTCACCACGAACCGGGTCACCGGCACCCTCACCCCGGCGGCCCGGCACCGCTCGAACCACAGCAGGGTGGCCAGTGACGCCCAGGGGGCGGCCAGCGGGCCGATGTTGGTGCCGATCAGCAGGGCCAGCAGACGGGTGTGGTCGCCAGCCGGTAGCACCGACTCCCCGGCCAGGTAGGCGGGGAGGTTGTTCACCGCGTTGGACAGCAAAGCGCCGGTGCCGCCCGCGCGCAGCGCGCCCAGCGCCCCGCCGTCGGTGCCCAGCAGGTTGCCCACCAGGTCGTCCAGCCCGTGCCGGCCGAGGGTCTGCACGACCAGGAACAGGCCGGTGACGAAGAGCAGCAGCCGCACCGGCACCAGCCCGGGGCGCAACGTGGCGGGGGACCGGACCACGAAGCCGAGCAGCACCAGCGCGAGCGCGACGGTGGAGGCGAGCCCGATCTCCACCCCGGCGACGATGCCGGCGACGAAGAGCAGGCAGCCGGCGAGCGCGGTGCGGTGCAGCACCGGATCGGCCGGTACGTGCCGGGCCGGCGCAACGAACCGTCCCCCGACCGGCCGCTCGCGCCGCCACCAGGCGTACCAGAGCAGCACCATGGTGACCGCCACCGCGGCGAGCTGCGGCAGCGCCATCCGCTCGGCGTACGCCAGCGGTGTCAGTCCGACCCGATCGGCGGCCAGCAGGTTGGTCAGGTTCGACACGGGCAGCAGCAGGCTGGCGGTGTTCGCCAGCCAGACGGTGGTGACCGCGAGCGGGGCGGCGGGGACGCGCAGGTTGCGGGCCAGCGCGAGCAGCACGGGGGTGAGCAGCACTGCGGTGGTGTCGAGGTTGAGCACGAGGGTGGTCACCGTGGCCAGCCCGCCGCAGAGCAGGAACAGGGCAGCCCACCTGCCCCGGGCGGCGATGGCCAGTCGGCTGGCCAGCACGTCGAAGACGCCGGCGACGGCGGTCAGCTCGGCGAGCACGATCACGGTGCCGAGGAAGAGCAGCAGCGGCAGGATTCGCTGCACTGTCGCGGTGGTCTCCGCGCGGGGCAGCAGCCCGCTCAGTGCGCAGGCCGCGCCGACCACGGCGAGGACGACCGCGACCAGGTCCAGCGGGTGGGGTCGCCAGCGCCTGGTCGGCTCGGGCGGTGCGGGCGGCGCATCGGCGACGGCGGCAAGCTTCACGTCTGACGACGTTCGCATGACGGTCGGTCTGCCGCCCGCGCTGGCACCGCCGTCGTGACCAGCCCCACCATCGCCGGGGGAGCGCGGTCGGCCGGGCGAGGTGGCCCGGTGCGGGGGAACCAGACAGACCGGGCGGATGTGCCCGAACACGGCCGGGCCCGGCCCCCGAGGATCAGGGGCCGGGCCCGGTTTCGTGCCCGGTGCCTACCAGCCCAGGTAGCTGGGCTGGGTCTGCACGTTGAGCTCCTTGTAGCGGGTCAGGTTGGCAGTCCAGGTACGCCAGTCGTTCAGCTCCAGGACGTCCAGGCCCTTCACCATGTCGTTGGAGTAGATGTGGCCGTTGTAGTAGTACGCGGACCAGGTGCCACCACCGACGGGCCTGTCGGCCGACAGCGGACCGCGCTCCCAGAAGGCGATCTCCTTCGGCTTGGCCGAGTCGGTGAAGTCCCAGACCGAGATGCCACCCTGGTACCACGCCTGGACCATGATGTCCTTACCGAGCACCGGGATCAGCGAGCCGTTGTGCGCCACGCAGTTCTCGGTGTCGGAGTTGTTGCGGGGGATCTTGTAGTAGCTGCGGAAGTTCATCTTCCGAGCGTCACCGCGACCACTGATGTCATAGATGGCATCCGCGCCCCGGGTCGGTCCGACGGCCTCGTTGCAGGTCGCGGCGCCGCCGCCACCCAGCTCGTCGGTGAAGATCACCTTGGTGCCGGCGTTGTTGAAGGTGGCCGAGTGCCAGAACGCGAAGTTGACCGTGTCGCGGACCCGGTTGATGACCCGCGGCTTCTCGCGGTTCTTGATGTCGAGCAGGATGCCGTCACCCATGCACGCGCCGGCGGCCAGATCCTTGGCCGGGTAGACCGTGATGTCGTGGCAGCCGGTGGTCGCCGAGCCGGTCTCACTGCCCGGGAAACCGCCGTCCGGGAAGAGGTTCGGGGCTGCGATCACCGCGGCGTCGGTCGGCTTCTTCACCGGCACCTTGATGATGGAGATCGAGTCGTGCGGCGGCTGGCAGTCCGGGAACTCGGCCCGCGGGCTGTACGACGAGACGTACAGGTAGACCGTCTTGCCGCTCTTGCCCGGCACCAGGGTGTGGGTGTGTGAGCCGCAGGCCGTCTCGACGGACTTGATGTACCGCGGGTTTGCCTTGTCCTTGATGTCGAAGACCTTGATGCCCTCCCAGGACTCCTTCACGTCCGCCCCCTGCGTGGTGCTGTTGCAGGAGTCGTCGCTGCGGGACGAGTCAGTGGAGAGGAAGAGCAGGTCACCGTGGACGGAGATGTCGTTCTGCGACCCCGGGCAGAGCACCCGGGACACGACCGTTGGCGCGCTCGGCCGCGAGATGTCGTAGATGACGAAGCCGTTGTAGTTGCCCGCAAAGGCGTACTTGCCCTGGAAGGCGATGTCGCTGTTGGTCGCGTCCAGTGGGGCGACCTTCGGCACGTTGGCGATCTGACGCAGGTTGGGGCTGCTCACGATCTCGTCGACGCCGGGGATCGTGTTGGTGGGGGCGGCAGCTGGCGCCGCCTGGGGCAGCACCTGGGCGTTGCTCGCCGGGGCGACGAGGACGCCGGCGACGAGGAAGCCGGTCGCGGCGAGCGCCACGATGCGGAGTTGTCGTAACCGTGGCTTGTGGAGTCTGATCATCGGCGAGGCCCTTCGCAAGGGGAAGACGATGGTCGACACCTTACCGTCCGGAGAAGAACGTCGATGTGACCTGTGTCACATGAAAGTGTCTTCTTCAATGGATAACATCGCGATGACCTCGACCCCAGGGAGTTGCCCATGACCAACCGGCGTGCACGAACCCTGGCGATCGTCACACTGGCGCTTGTGCTGCCGCTGGTGGCCTTCATCGTGATCCGCTCCGGGGACGACACCGCAACGAGGGCCGCGCGGCCGGCCTCCGCGCCCGTCACCTCGGCGCCCCCCGCGTCGCCCTCCGCCAGCCCCGTGCCCACCGACCTGACCGTCATCGCGCCCGGTCGTCCGGGTGAGTCGGCGACCACCCGCGCGGCCCACGAGGTCCGCGACGCCGGCCCGGCGCCGCACAACTCGTTGGACGTCTGGTTCGTGCGGATGATGATCCCGCACCACGCGCAGGCTCTGGCGATGGCGGAACTCGCCCCCGACCGGGCCGCCGACCCCGACATCCGCGCGCTCGCCGACCGCATTCGCGCCAGCCAGGGGCCGGAGATGGGCATGATGCGGGGCTGGCTCCAGACTCGCGGGCTCCCGGCGGAGGTCCAGGGGCACGACCACGGCACCATGCGTGGCATGCAGACGCCCGAGGCGATGCGGCAGCTCGCCGCGACCCGTGGCGCGGACTTCGACCGGCTCTTCGTGCGGATGATGACCGAGCATCACGAGGGCGCCATCGAGATGGCCACCAACCTGCTCAAGGTCGGTTCCGACCTGACGCTCAACGAGTTCGCCAACTCGGTCGCCACCGAGCAGACCGTCGAGATCGACCGCATGCGTGAGGTCCTCGGGGGCTGAGCCCGGCCTCCCGGCACGTACGCTGGGTGACCGTGAGACGCACCATGTTCGGTCGGCCGTTGCGCGGCGTCGCCTTCGACGTGGCCGTGTCCGCCCTGGTGGCGCTCGTCAGCCTGACCGCGGCGGTGAACCAGCCCGGCGGCTGGGCGGCCACCCTGGTCGGTGTGGCAATGGCGGCGGCGCTGGTGTTGCGCCGCACCCACCCGAGCGCGGTGACCGTGGTGGTCGCGGCGCTCGCCCTGGTCCAGGTGATCGCCGGGTGGGGCCCGCTCGTCTACGACATCGCCGTCCTGATCGCGCTCTACAGCGTGGTGAAGTACGGCGAACGGCTCCGCGACGGCGTGGTGGCCGGCGCGGTCGCCGCCGTCGGTGTGCTACTCGCCGCCGCGCAGACCCCCCACGTCGTCCAGTGGTGGATCACCGCGCTGTGGTACGCGCTGGTCACCGGCGCGGTGTGGTTGGTGGCGCTGAACGTGCGGACCCGCCGGCTCTACGTGCTCAGCCTGGAGGAACGGGCCATGACCCTGGAACGCGAACGGGAGGCCGAGTCCCGGGCGGCGGTCGCCGAGGAGCGCACCCGGATCGCGCGTGAGCTGCACGACGTGGTCGCCCACAGCATGGCGGTGATGATCGTCCAGGCGGACGGTGCCCGGTTCATGCTCGACCGTGACCCCGCCCAGGCGCGCACCGCCGTCAAGGTGGTCGCGGACACCGGCCGCCAGGCACTGGAGGAGATGCGCCGGCTGGTCGGCGTCCTGCGCGACGCCGGCCCGGGCGGCGGCGCCGATGGGGCCGACGGGCTCGTGGTGGCCGCCGACCCGGAGCACCGGCGCCTGGCCCTGGCCGAGTTGCCCGACCTGCTGACCCGGTTCGGCGACGCCGGGCTGCGCATCCGCAGCACCGTCACCGGCGCGCCGCCGGCCCTGCCCCCGGGCCTGGAGCTGACCGTCTACCGGGTGGTGCAGGAGGCACTGACCAACGCGCTCAAGCACGCCGGCGTCGGCGCCGGTGTGGAGGTCTGTCTGGCCTACACCGCCGAGGCCGTCGTCGTCCGGGTGGTCGACAACGGCCAGGGCCGCCCGCTGGTCAGCCCCACGCCGTCGGGTGGTCACGGCCTGCTCGGCATGCGGGAGCGGGTGACGGTGTACGACGGCAGCCTCACCGCCGGCCCCCGGCCAGTCGGGGGCTGGCAGGTCGAGGTGCGGCTACCGCTACCGTCTGAGCCGGCAACGGAGGTGATCGCGGCATGACGATCCGCGTGGTGATCGTGGACGACCAGGCGCTGGTCCGCGCCGGGTTCCGGATGGTGCTGGACTCCCAGCCCGACCTGGAGGTGGTCGGCGAGGCGATCGACGGCGCGGACGCCCTGCGGGTGCTCGCCCGCACCGAGGCGGACGTCGTCGTGATGGACATCCGGATGCCGACCATGGACGGGGTGGAGGCGACCCGGCGGCTCTGCGCCGACCGGCCCGCAGGCCCGCCCCGGGTGCTGGTGCTGACCACCTTCGACACCGAGGCCGACGCGTTCGCGGCCCTCCAGGCCGGGGCGAGCGGGTTCCTGCTCAAGAACGTCCCACCGGAGGAACTGCTCGCCGCGATCCGGGTGGTCGCCCAGGGCGACTCCGTGGTGGCCCCGTCGATCACCCGGCGGTTGCTGGACCGTTTCGCCGGGCAACTCGGCGCCGGCCCGAGCGCCGACCCCCGGCTGACGCAGCTCACCGACCGGGAACGGGAGGTGCTGCTGCTGGTCGCCCAGGGGCTGTCCAACGCGGAGATCGCCGCCCGGGTGCACGTGGCCGAGGCGACGGTCAAGACCCACGTCGGGCGGATCCTGGCGAAGCTCCAGCTGCGTGACCGGGTCCAGGCGGTGGTCCTGGCGTACGAGAGCGGGCTGGTCACACCCGGGGGGTGACCCCGCGTACGACCTGGGTCGTAGCGGCCGACGTGTGCACCGCGACCCGGGACGCACGCAGGTCGAGCGCACAGGTGGAGATGGACGGACCGACACCGGCCATAGCGTCGGAGGGGTCCGATCCGCCACCTGCACCGGGAGCCCCGCTTGATCCGCCTGACCCTGCGCTCGCTGCGTGCCGAGGCGCTGCGCATGCTGCTCTCCGCGCTGGCCGTCGTGCTCGGTGTCGCGTTCGTCGCCGGCACCATGATCTTCGTCGACGGGATGCGCGCCGGCACCTACGAGCGGGCCGGCACCTTCGACCGCCACACCGACCTGGGCGTCTACTCGGCCGGCCGTGAGCTGCTGCCCCCGACCCTGGTCGATGAGGTGCGCGCGGTCGACGGGGTGGCCGCCGCAGCCGGTGAGCTGACCAACACCGCCGGAGTCGTCGGCGTCGACGGCCGCCCGGTGCTCGGCTTCACCGTGCTCGCCGCCATTCCCACCGAGGACGCCCTGCGCTCGTACGACGTGGTCGCCGGCCGACTGCCCGACCGTGCCGGGGAGGTGGTGCTGGACGCGCCGACGGTCGCCAAGGAGGGCTTCGTGCTCGGCACGCCGGTCCGCGTCGGCGGTTCCGGTGGCCCGGCCCGCCCGTACACCCTGGTCGGCACCGTCGACGTGGCTGGCACCGCCCGCGACGTCGGCGGTCCGTTCGTCGGCATGGTCGGGCCGGACGCGCTGGCACTCACCGGCGAGCGCGGCTACGGCCGCATTCTGGTGGCGGCCCGACCTGGGGCCTCCGTCTCGGCGCTGACCGACCGTGTGCGCGCCGCGGCGGGCGCCGAAGCCACAGTGAAGAGTCGCCAGCAGATCCTCGACGAGGCCGTCGAGGACGCGGTGCGCAATGTGGACCAGTTCCGGATGCTGTTGCTGATCTTCGTCGGGGTCGCCGTGGTGGTGGCGGGCTTCGTGATCGCCAACACCTTCGCGATCGTGCTGGCCCAGCGCACCCGGCGTACCGCGCTGCTGCGCCTGATCGGGGCGACCCGCGGGCAGGTCTTCCGGGCCGCCGTGCTGGAGTCGGCAGTGCTGGGGCTGGTCGCCTCCGCGCTCGGGGTGCTACTCGGGGTGAGCCTCGCCGGCGGGATGGGGCTGGTGATGTCCCGACTGGACGTGCCGGTCGCCGGTGGCCTGACCGTGTCCGGTTCGACAGTCCTGACCGGCCTGCTGCTGGGTACCGCGCTGACCGTGTGCGCCGCCCTGCTGCCGGCCTGGCGGGGGACGCGGGTCGCCCCGGTGGCCGCTCTCACCGATGCCGCGGTGCAGCCCGCCCGGAGTGCTGGCCGGGTACGGCTGACCCTCGGCGCGGTGGTGCTGGCCATCGGGGTCGCGGCGTTGGTCGGCGCCGCCAGCGCCGGCCAACTGATCCTGGTGGCCGGCGGCGGGGTGCTGGCCTTCTTCGGGATCGTCCTGTTCGGACCGGTGCTCGTTCCGGCCCTGGCCCGGGTGTTCGGCTGGCCGGCACGGCGCGTGCTCGGGGCGACCGGAGCGCTGGCGGTCGCCAACACGGTCCGCAACCCGCGGCGCGTCGCCGCGACCGCTACCGCCCTGGTGATCGGAATCGGACTGGTGTCGGCGTTCATGGTCGGCGCCCGCAGCACCAAGGACGGCATCGAACGCAGCGTGGACGCCCAGATCGGGACCGACTTCGTGGTCAGCGGTATCGGTCAGGATCTGCCTGGCGCGCTCGCCGGTGAGCTTGCCGCCCGCCCCGAGTTGGGTGTGGTGCACGAGCAGCGCAGCACGGTCGTCGCCGACGTCGAGATCCGCGCGGCCCACCCGGCGCTGGTCGGCCGGACGCTGGAGCGGGTGCTCGCCGGCGACGCCGGCCGGGTCGGGCCGGGGCAGGTGCTGGTCCATCGTGAGCTGGCGCAGGCCCGCGGCTGGCAGGTCGGCTCGCCGATGACCGTCCAGGGCCGGTCGTTCCGGGTGGCCGCCGTGGTCACCGACGACACCCGCTCCGACGGCGCGCCCGTCGGGCACGTCATCGACATGGCCGACGAGGACTTCGCCGCGCTCTTCCCCGCCCAGCGCGGTTACCTGGCCGAGATCGACCCCGCCACCGGCGTGAGCGCCGAACGGGCCCGGGACGCGATCGAGGCGGTGCTGGGCCGCTACCCGACGGTGAACCTGATGGACCAGGGGGCGTACAAGAAGATGCTGACCGGCACCGTCGACATGCTGCTCGTCCTCGTCACCGCGCTGCTCGGCCTGGCCGTGGTGATCGCCCTGGTCGGTGTGGCGAACACGCTGAGCCTGTCGGTGGTCGAGCGCACCAGGGAGAACGCCGTGCTGCGGGCGGTCGGGCTCACCCGAGGGCGCATGCGGGCGGTGCTCGCCATCGAGGCGGTGCTGATGGCGCTGGTCGGCGCGGTGCTCGGGGTGGGACTGGGCACCGGGGTCAGCGCCTCCGCGATGGCACTGCTGACCCGCCTCGGCGGGGACTTCCACGTGGTGCTGCCGCTCGGCCAGCTCGGGCTGACCCTCGGCGTCGCGGTCCTGGCCGCCCTGCTCGCCTCGGTGCTGCCCGCCCGCCGGGCGCTGTCCCGCCCGGTCGTCGAGGCGCTCGCCGACCAGTGACCGACGCGGTCCCGGCCGCGCGCGACCCGAACGGACATCCGCCGGCCGGCCCCGCCATCTTCCCCAGCGGCGGGACCGGCCAGCGGTGCCGGGTCTACAGGCGTTCGACCATCGGGCCGACGCACCGGTTGCGGGTGTCGAAGACGTAGCGGGCGTGCCGCACCACGAGGTCGTAGTCGATGCTGTCGTGGTCGGTGACCACCACCACCCCGTCGGCGGCGCTCACCTCCCGCTCCGAGAGCCCGACCACTGTGACGCCGGCCGGGATCTGGTGCGGCTCGGCGTACGGCTCCACCGCGTGGACCTCGGCGCCGAGGGCCTGCAGGCGGCGGGCCACGTCGACCGCGGGGGAGTCCCGCATGTCGCCGGTGTTCTTCTTGTACGCCAGACCGAGCAGCAGCAGTCGTGCGCCGCTGACGGCCCGGCCGCTCCGGTTCAGCCCCGCCATGATCCGCTGCGCGACGTGCTCGGGCATCTCGTGGTTGATGTCGTTGGCCAGCTCGATGAACCGGAACTGCCGGCCGAGGCGGCGCTTGACCTGCCACGACAGGTAGCACGGGTCGATCGGCAGGCAGTGCCCGCCGACGCCGGGGCCGGGCCGGAACGGCATGAAGCCGAACGGCTTGGTCTCCGCGGCGTCGATGGCCTGCCAGACGTCGATGTCGAGGTGGTGCGAGAGCATGGTCAGCTCGTTGATCAGCGCGATGTTCACCTGGCGGAAGGTGTTCTCGATCAGCTTGGTCAGCTCGGCCACGCGGGTGGAGTCCACCGGCACGGTGCGGTGCACGAGGCGCTGGTAGAACTCGTCCACCCGGGTCAGTGACGCCGAGTCCACACCGGAGACGACCTTCGGCGTGTTCTCCAGCCGCCAGTCCGGGTTGCCCGGGTCGATCCGCTCCGGGCTGTAGCCGAGGTGGAAGTCACCGGGGCTGGTCAGCCCGCTAGCCGATTCCAACAGCGGGCGCAGCAACTCCTCGGTGGTGCCGGGGTACGTGGTCGACTCCAGGATCACCGTGCAACCCGGCCGGACGTACGGGCCGATGCCGATGCCGGCCTGCTCGACGAAGCTCAGGTCGGGGGTGCCGTCGCGCAGTGGGGTCGGCACGGTGATGACGCAGATGTCGAAATCCTCGGCGTCGGTGTACTCCGTGCTGGGGTGGTATCGGCCGCTGCTCAACGCCCGGCCCAGCCGGTCGGTCGGGATGTCCTCGATGAACGACTCACCGGAAGCGAGACGCTTCACCCGATCGGCATCGACGTCGAGACCGACCACGTCCAGCCCGGCCTCGACGGCACGCAAGGCCAGCGGCAGTCCGACGTACCCCTGACCGATCACGACCAGCTTTTCAGCGCTCACCCAGGCTCCTGCGGCAGATGGTGGAAATGACCTGCAGAGAGCCTAGAGGCGTCTTCGGCGACGTAAGTCCGTTTTGGGGATATCGGTGCTGGTGGGACTGGGCGGTCAGCCGCCCGTCGGTTCTTCCGGCGCGGTCGGTGGGCTCGTGGTGGGGGTCGGATCGGGCGCGGGTGGCGGGTTGCTCGGCGTACTGGTCTTCGGCGGATCGCTGGGCGGTGCAGTGGTGACCGTCGGCGCCGGCGTTGGCGGGGTGGTCGTCTGGCTCGGCTGGATGCTCGGCGTGGCGGAGACCCGGGCCGACGGGGAGGTGTTGGGGATCGGGCCCCGATCGGGTCGGCCCGGGTCGGCGGTGGCGACCTGCTCGTTCGCGGCCGGCAGGTCCAGAGGCCCGCTCGGCCGCACCGTCGGTGAGGTGGTCGGCAGATTGACCGCCGGGTCCTCATCGGCGGCGTTGCGCGCCGCGCCCAGTGCGGCACCGAGCCCGACCAGCGCGACCAGCATGGCCGCCGCCGCACCGACCAGCGGGCCTCGCCGACGCTGACGCCCGGCCTGCGCCCCACTCGCCACCGCCGCGCCGGCCGGCACGTCGGTGCGGGTGCCCGGGCCGGCGTCGCGCAACGGGACCGCCGCTGCCATCGCCGTCGGCGGCTCGCCGCCGGTGACCGCGGTCCGGGCGGCTTCGGCCATCGCCGCGGCGCTGCTGAACCGGTCGAGCGGGTCCTTGGCCAGGGCCCGGGACACCAGGGCCCGGACCGCCTCCGGGATATCGTGCGGCAGCTCGGGTGGTTCGTCGTCCAGGTGTCGCACGGCGACCTGGAGCGGGTTGTCGCCGGTGAACGGGGGACTGCCGGTGAGGCAGCAGTAGGTGACCGCACCCAGCGCGTAGATGTCGGTGGCGCCACTGACCGGCCGGCCGGCGGCCTGCTCGGGGGCCATGTAGAGGGCGGTGCCGGGCACCGCGTTGGCGCTGGTGATGCTGGTGATGTCGGTGGAACGGGCCACCCCGAAGTCCACCAGGACGACAGTGCCGTCCTCGTGCACCAGCAGGTTGCTGGGCTTGACGTCGCGGTGCACGATGCCACCGCGGTGTGCCGCGTTCAGCGCGGCCGCCGCCTGGGCCACGATCGACATCGTCTCGGCCACGTCGAGCCGGCCGGCCGTCTCGATCCGCTTGGACAACGGCTCGCCGGCGACGAACTCCATGACGAGGTAGTCCGCCCGCCCGCCGTCGGGCAGATCATCCGCGCCGCAGTCGAAGACCTGCACGATGCCGGGGTGCCGCAGCGCCGCCATGATCCGGGCCTCGGCCCGGAACCGGGCGATGAAGTCGGGGTCGGAGACCAGCGCCGGCAGCAGGACCTTGACCGCGACCTGCCGGCCGAGGACCAGGTCGGAGGCACGCCAGACGTCGCCCATACCGCCGGTGGCGACACGTTCGTCCAGGCGGTACCGACCGCTGAGCACGACCTCCGATGACAACACCGCATTACCGTACCTAGAGCGGCGCCGCGCGGCGCGCCGCGGCCGGCCGGTCGATCGGGTCATACACGTCGGGTCATCCGGCTTGACCTCTGTGGACGCTGCGTCTCTGTGACCACGCCGCGACGGGGTGTGACGAAAACTGACATCTTTCGGCATGGGAACGCTGGATGGTCGCAAAAAACCGCCGTCGGGCACAGAGCGCACCTCCCGGCGACTGCCTGTTACGGCAACGCGCCGTCCCGCCGGGTTGATAATTGTCACTCTTCCGTGACACGGTGCCGACTTGCTCGCCGGTGGTCCCCCTCCTAGCGTTAGCCCGGCTCGGGCCCGCCCGGCGATCTCGGCGCGCGGTCGAGCCGCGTCGCCCACCCTGGCGTCGGCCCCGGACGTCCCGCCCGGGCCACTTCCGGTAGCGGGCGCGATCAGATCGGCGGGGGGCGGTGCGGGTGCGGGAGTTGGTCGGCGGGTCCTCTCGTACCGCGTGGTCTGCCTTTGCCCGGCGGATCGGGCCGACGCGCCCCGGGCAGTGCACGGGTTGCGGATGACCGGCGACCTGTCGGAAGCGGTCGGCGCGGCACAGAGCGGGGACGAGGAGGCCTTCCGCTTCCTCTACCGCAGCCTCCAGCCGGGCCTGCTGCGCTATCTGACCGCGCTGGTCGGCGCGGACGCCGAGGACGTCGCCTCCGAGACCTGGCTGCAGATCTCCCGTGACCTGCCCAGCTTCACCGGCGGCGAGTTCCGCGCCTGGACCGTCACCATCGCCCGCAACCGGGCGATGGACCACCTGCGCCGAATGCGCCGCCGCCCGTCACTTCCCGTCCCGGTGCAGGCGCTCGCCGACCTCGCCAGCGACGCGGACACCGCCGAGGGGGCCAGCGAGACGATCGGCACCGAGACCGCCCTGGCGCTGATCGCGACCCTGCCTCCCCGCGAGGCCGAAGCCGTCCTGTTGCGGGCGGTGATCGGGCTCGACGCGGGGTCCGCGGGCCGTGTGCTGGGTCGTCGGGCCGGTGCCGTTCGGACCGCCGCCCACCGGGGCCTGCGGCGGCTCGCGGCACTGCTGGAGCGCGAGGGTCCGGCCGGGTTGTCCGTCGGTGTCGAGGGGGTGCCGGCGCCCCGCCCCGCCAGCAGTCCAGCCCTGCGGGCGCCGCACACCGAGCCGGCGGACGGCTGACGTGAGGGGATTTCCGATGAACCCGTTCCGGCGGGCCGACCATGCCGAAACCGACCGGCTGCTCGACTCCGCCCACGGCAGCTCCGACACCGCCCCGGGCCAGGCCCACACCCCCTCGACGTCCGTCCCGGGGTCCGCCCCCGCCCAGCCGGTGGCGCGGCTGCTCGCCGCGGCCGCCGGCCCGGGCCTCCCGCGAGAGTTGGCCGGCGAGGACGCGGCCGTTGCCGCGTTCCTGGCGGCCCGAGCAGACCCGACGCCGTCGGTGCCGCACCGGCCGCGCGGTCGCCGTCTGACGGCTGGCGCGGCGGCCTGGATCGGTGCGGTGGCCGTCACCGCGACGGCGGGTGCGGCCTTCGCCGCCGTCAGTCAGGACTGGGTGCCAAACCCGGGCGCACCGGAGCCGACCCGCACGTCACCAACCCCGGGCCAGGGTTCTCCCCGGTCCGGCGAGCCCGGTCGATCGCCTTCCTCCCCGGGCACCCCGTCGGCCGGCACCCCGTCGCCCCGCCCGCCGTCGCCCGGCACGCCATCTGCCCCCGGTACACCATCGGCGCAGACCGCGCCTGGCGGGTCGTTGCACGGTCTGTGCCGCTCCTGGCTGGCCAAGAAGCCCGACCAGCGGGACAAGGCGCTGCGAACGCCGGCCTACGAGAGGCTGGTGACGGCCGCGGGCAGTGCCGGCCAGGTCGAGGAGTACTGCCGGCGGCTGGTGCCCGAGGAGAAGCGGTCGGAACCGGCGAAGGTCAGCCCGCCACCCCCACCCTCGGGCCGCCCCACCCCGCAGTGATCGGCCGGCGGCCGGGGGCGGTCTGTTCCGCCCTGCGTCGGAAATTCGTCTGTTAGACAGAGGTTGGTGGCGCCGTGCACGCCCCCGACGGTGTCGGTGGGTGGGTTTACGGTGGCGCAGTGTCGCGAAGGCGGCACACGAGAGGGGGCCTGACCGTTGGTGACGTCGCCCGAGCTGGACCGCAGCGCCATTCTGCGCGAGTCCGCAGCCGCAGGCCGGCACCTCGCCCGGATCTGCTTCAAGACCGGTCCACCGACACACACCGGCGTCGAACTGGAATGGACCGTGCACGACGCCGCCGACCCCGTCCGCCCCGTCGATCCGACAAGGCTGCGGGCGGCGCTGGGGCGGCACAGCCCCGTCACACTGGATCCCACCAGCCCTTCCGAGCCTCTGCGGCACGGCGGCATGGTGACGCTGGAGCCGGGTGGCCAGTTGGAGATCTCCACCCCGCCCCGCGCCTCGACCGCCGCATTGATCCGAGCCACCGAGGCCGACATCGCCCAGGTCACCGGCCTGCTGGCCACCGCCGGGCTGATTCTCGGCCGCAGCGGCATCGACCCACACCGACGGCCCCGCCCGGTGCTGGAAACTCCCCGCTACCGCGCGATGCGCGGTGCCTTCGACCGGCGCGGTCCGGCCGGCCGCACCATGATGTACAGCACCGCCGGCCTCCAGGTCTGTCTGGACGCCGGTGAGCCGGACCAGGTCGCTGACCGCTGGGCCGCGGCCCACGCCGTCGGGCCGCCGCTGCTCGCGGCGTTCGCATCCGCCGCCCGACACGCCGGGCGGCGCACCGGCTGGGCCTCCGCCCGGATGGCCACCTGGCTCGCCATCGACCCGGCCCGCACCCGCCCGGTCTGGACGCCGGGCCACGCCGATGAGGACCCGACCGCCGCCTGGATCCGGTACGTGCTGGCCGCGCCGCTGCTGTGCCGGCGTCGGGACGGCTCGGACTGGACCGCGCCGGCCGGTGTGACCTTCGCCGACTGGCTCGACGGCGCGCTGCCGGAACCACCCACCACCGATGACCTCGACTACCACGTCAGCACCCTCTTTCCGCCGGTGCGGCCGCGCGGTTACCTGGAGTTGCGCTACCTGGACGCCCAACCTGACCGGGACTGGCGGCTCCCGCTGGCGGTGCTGAGCGCCCTCTTCCACGACCCGGGCACGCTGCGCGGGGCGTACGCGATCGCCGCGCCGGTGGCGCACCGCTGGTCGGCTGCCGCCCGGCACGGTCTGGCCGACGCCGCGCTGGCCGCCGCCGCGGCCGCCCTGCTCGACCTGGCCCTGACCACCCTGCCCCGGCTGGACCTGCCGGCCGGCACCCACGACGACATCGAGCGAGGCGTACGAGGGCGGCTGGCCGCCGCCCAGAGGGGAGACGACCGGTGAGCGCGAGGAGTGAGCCGGGGTTGCGAGCCCCGCAGTCGCGAACGGAGAGGGACGCGGTGAGTGTGAAGGGGGAGGCGGTGCCCGCCGGCGCCATGGGGCACGTCGACGGCGAGCGGTTGCGCGAGCGGATCGCGGTGGAGCTGGCGCGCGCCCGTGCCCGCACCACGTTGTTGACCGAGGTGGTCGACGACGCCGACCTGATGCGCCAGCACTCTCCGCTGATGTCGCCGCTGGTCTGGGACCTCGCCCACGTGGGCAACCAGGAGGAGCTGTGGTTGGTGCGCGATGTCGGGGGGCGCGAGCCGGTCCGGTGCGACATCGACGAGCTGTACGACGCGTTCAAGCAGCCGCGCCGGGACCGCCCGGCGCTGCCCCTGCTGCCGCCCGCCGAGGCGCGCGCCTACCTGGGCACGGTCCGGGACAAGGTGCACGATCTGCTCGACGCGGTGACCTTCACCGAGCGGCCGCTGGTCGCCGACGGGTTCGCGTTCGGCATGATCGTGCAGCACGAGCAGCAGCACGACGAGACCATGCTCGCCACCCATCAACTGCGCTCGGGGCCGGCGGTGTTGCACGCCCCGCCGCCGCCGGAGCCGTCCGCGCGGGTGGGTGGGGAGGTGCTGGTGCCGGCCGGGGAGTTCACCATGGGCACCGACACCGACCCGTGGGCGTTGGACAACGAACGTCCGGCGCACCGGGTCGACCTTCCGGCGTACGTCGTCGACGCCGCCCCGGTCACCAACGGGGAGTTCGCGGCGTTCATCGCGGAGGACGGCTACCGCGATCAGCGCTGGTGGAGTCCGGCCGGCTGGGTGCATCGGCTCCGGGAGGGGCTGGAGGCGCCGATGCACTGGCGTCGGGACGGCGACGAATGGTCCTACCAGCGTTTCGGCCGGTGGAGCCGGGTGCGCGCCGACGAGCCGGTGGTGCACGTGTGCTTCTACGAGGCGCAGGCGTACGCGGCGTGGGCCGGTAAGCGGTTGCCGACCGAGGCGGAGTGGGAGAAGGCGGCCCGTTGGGACCCGGCGACCGGGCGCTCGCGCCGTTATCCCTGGGGGGACGACGACCCCACCGAGGCGCACGCCAACCTCGACCAACGTCACCTGCGGCCGGCGCCGGTGGGCGCGTACCCGGCCGGTGTGTCGCCGTTGGGGGTGCACCAGCTCATCGGTGACGTCTGGGAGTGGACGTCGAGCACGTTCGACGGGCATCCCGGCTTCACCGCGTTTCCCTACCGCGAATACTCGGAGGTCTTCTTCGGTGGCGACTACCGGGTGCTGCGGGGTGGCTCGTTCGGCACCGACCGTTCTGCCTGCCGGGGCACCTTCCGTAACTGGGACCATCCGATCCGCCGGCAGATCTTCAGCGGTTTTCGCTGCGCCCGCGACGCTCGGCCCGACGAGTCGCACCGGTGATCCACTGCGTTGTCGGCGGCCCGGCGGGTTGGGCGCGCTGATGTGTCGTCACCTGGCCTACCTGGGGCCGCCGGTCACCCTGGCCGAGGTCCTGTTCGACCCGCCGCACTCGTTGGTGCGGCAGTCCTGGGCGCCCCGGGACATGCGCGGCGGCGGCACGATCAACGCTGACGGGTTCGGCGTCGGCTGGTACCCGGGCGAGGGTGAGCCGGTGCGCTACCGGCGGGCGCAGCCGATCTGGAGCGACCCGACCATCGCCCAGCTCGCGTCGGTGACCCGCTCCGGTGCGGTGCTCGCGGCGGTGCGCTCGGCCACCGTCGGGATGGCGGTGCTCGACGGCGCCGCCGCGCCCTTCGCCGAGGGGCGGTGGCTGTTCAGCCACAACGGGGTGGTTCGTGGCTGGCCGGACACCGTGGTGCCACTCGCGGCCGGCCTGCCGGTCCGTGACCTGCTCACCCTGGACGCCGCCACCGACTCGGCGGTGCTCTGGGCGTTGGTGCGGCATCGGCTGCGGGCCGGCGACGACCCGGCGGACGCGGTCGGGCAGACGGTGGCCGACGTCGCCGCGGCCGCCCCCGGGTCGCGGCTCAACCTGCTGCTCACCGACGGTCACCGGGCGGTGGCCAGCGTGGCCGGGCACGCGCTGTCGGTCCGCGAGGGGCCCGGTTCGGTGCTGCTCGCCTCGGAGCCGCACGACGACGATCCCGGGTGGCGGGCGGTGCCGGAGGGGCATCTGGTCGTCGCCACCGCTGACGAGGTGCGGACACGTCCCCTGCCGACCCGGTGAGTCGCACCGGTCGGGCACGCAACGGTTGATCGAGCAGAGTTGATCGAGCAGAGAGGCGAACCGATGACCGCGGAACCGCTGGAGATCTACCTCGAAGAGCGCGATCTGGAGCGTGGCCTGCGCGACGACGTCCGGGCCGGGCTGAGCGCCGGGCAGAAGTGGCTGCCGCCGAAGTGGTTCTACGACGCCCGGGGCAGTGAGCTGTTCGAGGAGATAACTCGACTTCCCGAGTACTACCCCACCCGGGCCGAGCGGGCGGTGCTGGCCGAGCGGGCTTCCGACATCGCGGCGCTGACCTCGGCCAAGACCCTGATCGAGTTGGGCTCCGGTTCGTCGGAGAAGACCCGGCTGCTCTTGGACGCCCTCACCAGTGAGGGCGGGCTGGGCACGTTCGTCCCGCTCGACGTGTCGGTCAGCGCGCTGCGGGGGTCCACCGCCCAGATCGCCGCCGACTATCCGGGCCTGCGGGTTCGGGGCATCGTGGGGGACTTCACCCGGCAACTGGACCGGCTGCCCACCGGTGGCCGACGGCTGGTGGTTTTCCTGGGCGGCACCATCGGCAACCTGCTGCCCGCCGAGCGGGCCGGGTTCCTGACGGCGATGCGCGCCGCGTTGGAGGCCGGCGACTGGCTGTTGCTCGGCACCGACCTGGTGAAGGATCCGTCGGTGATCGTGCCCGCCTACGACGACGCGGCCGGGGTCACCGCCGAGTTCAACCGCAACGTGCTGCGGGTGATCAACCGCGAGTTGGGTGCGGACTTCGACCCGGCGGCGTTCGAGCACGTCGCCCTCTGGGACCCGGACCATGAGTGGATCGAGATGCGGTTGCGGGCGACCCGGGCGATGCGGGTGCGGGTGCTGGGCATGACCGTCGACTTCGCGGCGGGGGAGGACCTGCGCACCGAGGTCTCGGCGAAGTTCCACCCGGAGGGGATCGCCGCGGAGTTGGCCACGGCGGGCTTCGACACGACGGAGTTCTGGACCGACCCGGATGGGCTCTTCGGGGTCACGTTGGCGCGAGCCCGGTGAGCCTGTCCACCCGCCGAGAACCGGCCAGCCGATGATCGGATAGGCTGACCGGGCGAAGGGGAGTAGCCCCCAATGTCGTGGTCGACATACTGGTGCGTTCCGCATCCGGCCACGCGGCCTCGGTCTCCGAGGCGGGCGAGACCTTCGACTCAGGCTGTTGCAGCCGGGTCGAGGGCGCCCCTGTACCTCCTCCCGGCATGAGCGGGAAGGACGTCATGGAGGGATTTTTCGCCGCGCTGGTCGTCAGCTTCGGCGTCATCTTCGTCGCCGAGCTGGGGGACAAGTCCCAGCTGATGGCGCTGACCTTCGCCACGCGGTTCAAGCCGATCCCGGTGCTGATCGGCATCACCATCGCCACGGCGGTGGTGCACCTGGCGTCGGTCGCCATCGGCGCGGGTCTCGGGGCGGTGTTGCCGACCGAGTGGATCTCCCTGGTGGCCGGTGTGGCGTTCCTCGGGTTCGGCGCGTGGACCCTGCGCGGGGACAAACTCACCGAGGACGAAAAGCGAAAGGCTGAGAAGACCAACAAGACCGCGCTGGTGGCGGTGTCGGTGGCGTTCTTCCTGGCCGAGCTGGGTGACAAGACGATGCTCGCCACGATCACGCTCGCCACCAAGTACGGCTGGTTCGGCACCTGGCTCGGCTCCACGCTGGGCATGGTGGCGGCGGACGCGTTGGCCATCCTGGTCGGCCGGATGCTCGGTCGTCGGCTGCCGGAGAAGGCCATCAAGTACGGTGCCGCGATCCTGTTCGCCATCTCCGGTCTCTGGTTGATCCTGGAGGCGGTGAACGAGCTGACCTGAGTGTCGACTAGCTGCCCCGAGTGCGGGTAACGGCCCGGGGTGGAGCCGGCCGAGCTGTTGCGTCAGGGCGACCAGGTGCTGGTGGCCGTGGTGGAGGTGGCCGGCGCACTGGTGATCTTCGTTGGCGCGGTCTGGGCGGCGGTGCGGTTCGTGGTCGAAGGGCTACGACACCGCTCCGCCGCTCTCTTCACGCCCATCCGGCTCTCCCTTGGCCGCTTTCTGACCCTCGGCCTGGAGTTCCAGTTGGCGGCCGACGTGCTGCGGACCGCCGTGTCGCCGTCGTTCGAGCAGATCGGCCAGTTGGCGGCCATCGCCACGATCCGAACGGCGTTGAACTACTTCCTGGGCCGCGAGATCCGTCAGGAGCAGCGCCAGGTGGCCGAGGCAGAGCAGTCCCGGTGATGGACGTCCTGCTCACGGTGGTCACCGCTCTGGCCCTGGTCGTCGGGGTGGTCACCGTGCTCAGCACCGGAGCGCTGCGAACCGGCGTACGGCTGCTGTTGGACCTGCTGACCGCGGCCGGCCTGCTGCGGCTGGCCGGCGATCCTGGCTGGAACGGCCTGGCCGGCGCGGTCGCGATCATCGCCCTGCGGCAACTGCTCGGTGCGGCGATGAGCGCTCCGCCGCCGTGGTCCGGGCGACAATCCCCGGCACCCTGCGCCGGGGACGATCACCACCTACCGTTGGCCTTGAGACGTGGAACCGGGAAAACGGGAGGATAACCACATGAGCCGGCACGACGAACCGAACGAGTACGGCTTCTCCGGCGGTGCCACCGCTCCCGAGCCGCCGCCCGGCGGGAAGCCTGACGAGCAGGATCGCGTCGAGGCGGTGGCGGTGCCGGGCGACGACCTCACCGCCCCGGCGGTCGAGGCGGTGGTCGAGGAGACCGAGGAGCCGCCGCCCGCCGATCGTCGCCGCTGACCGGAGGTCCGTCGTACGGCACGGAGGCGGCACGCCGCGCGGGTCGGCCGTTCGCCGGCCCGCGCGGCCATCCGTTCAAGCGCCTGCGGGTCGCTGGTAGACGTCGGGCACACCGTCGCCGTCGGCGTCGAGCCGCTCCCGCTCCGCCACCCGGCGGTACGTCGCGTTGCGGCGGACGAGCACCGTGGCGGCCAGGCCGGCGGAGATCACCGACCCGAGCAGCACGGCCACCTTGACCCGACCGTCGGTCGTGCTGCCGGCGCCGAAGGCCAGATCGCCGATGAGTAGCGACACAGTGAACCCGACGCCGGCCAGCAGGGCGATCCCGAGCAGGTCCGACCAGCTGATGTCCTCGTCCAGTTCGGCGCGGGTGAATCGGGCCAGCAGGTACGTCGATCCGAAGATGCCGATGCTCTTGCCGAAGACCAGGGCGGCGACGACGGCGATCACGATCGGGTCGGTCAGCAGGGCTCCGAGGTCGCTGCCGCGCAGCGTGACCCCGGCGGCGAACAGCGCGAAGACCGGCACCGCGAAGCCGGCCGACACCGGGCGCCACCGGTGCTCCAGGCGTTCGGCGAGCCCGCCCTCGTCCGATGCGGCGGCCGGCTGGCCACCAGCGACCGTTGGGCGGCGGGCCAGCACCGGGACCGTGAAACCGAGCAGGACACCGGCCACAGTGGCGTGCACACCCGAGGTGTGCACCAGCGCCCAGGCGGCGACCGCGAGTGGGATCAGCGCCCACCACCAGGTGCGCCCGCGTTGCACCAGCAGGGCGAAGAGCCCGATCGGCAGTAGCGCCGCGAGCAGCGGAAGAGGTTGGAAGTCGGCGGTGTAGAAGACCGCGATGATGGTGATCGCGAAGAGGTCGTCGACCACGGCGAGGGTGAGCAGGAAGGCGCGCAGGCCCTGGGGCAGGTGTGAGCTGACCACCGCGAGCACGGCCAGCGCGAAGGCGATGTCGGTCGCGGTCGGGATGGCCCAGCCGCGCAACCCGTCCCCGCCGGCGCTCAGAACGACCCCCACGTAGATCAGCGCCGGCAGCAGCATTCCCCCGAGGGCGGCCACCACGGGCAGCGCCGCCCGGCGTGGGTCGCGCAGTTCCCCGGCGACGAATTCCCGTTTGAGTTCCAGACCCACGACGAAGAAGAAGACGGCCAGCAGGCCGTCCGCCGCCCAGGTGGCCAGGGTCAGGTCGAGGTGCGCCGACGCGCCGCCGGGCCAGGGCACCCAGGCACCGAGCCGGGTGTACGAGTCGGACCAGGGCGAGTTTGCCCAGGTCAGCGCGACCACGGCACCGAGCAGCAGCAGCGCTCCGCCGACGGTCTCGGTACGCAGCACGTCGGCCAGGTGTCGGGCCTGCGGCCAGGATGAGCGCGAGAACAGCCGGACCCTCGGCGGGCGCTGCTCGGACGGCGGGGTGCGGGAGGTCATGTGCGGGGTCACCTCGGGAGTCAGGACAGCAGGAATCCACTCGCCGACCAGACTTCCCGGCACACCTTCACCGACCCTATCCGGCTTCGCGCCGGGCGGCGCGCGCTGGGCCGATCGGACGCCACCTGATCGGCTTTCGACCTTTTCCGCGTTGTCGCCGCTGCCGAATGGGTGTTTGTCGGGTTGGTCATCCGGATGCACTTCGCACTGCGGAAAATACATAACTCCGGACATAAGGCGCATCAACCGCTTTAATGGTTTCACGAGTTTAGAGACGACCTTGGGGGTTTTCGTGAAGTTTATTGGCGTAACCGGACCGGCACGGAGGCGCTCCTGATGGACCTGCTCCGCCATTTGCGTCACGTGCGTCGGCACTGGTGGGTACCGCTGGTCACGATCATGGTGGCTCTGGGCGTCTCGGCGTTCCTGACCGTGCGGGCCCAACCCCGGTACGTCGCCTCGGTGACCTTCTTCGTCACCACCCCCAACGCGGGCATCAGCGACGCCTACCAGGGCGGGCTCTTCCTCCAGCAGCGCGTCAAGTCGTACGCCGACCTGCTCAGCAGCGACCGGCTGGCGCAGAGCGTGGTGGCCGAGACCCCGGTGGGCCTGACCGCGGACGAGGTGCAGCGCCGGGTGACCACCTCGACCGAGACCGGCACGGTTCTGCTGCGGGCGTCGGTCACCGACACCGACCAGACCCGCGCGCTGCGGGTGACGGAGTCCCTCGCCGCGAAGTTCGTCGAACTGGTGCAGAAGGTCGAGACGACGCCCGAAGGTAAGGCGCCGATCAAAATCGAAGTGGTCAGCGGCCCTCGGGTGAGCGCCAACCCTGTCTCGCCGCAGCCGGTCCGCAACCTCACCCTCGGCGGCCTGATCGGGCTGCTCCTCGGCGTCGGCCTGGCGATCCTGCGCGGCATCGCCGACGTACGGTTGCGCGACTCCGCGGGCCTGCAACGCGCCACCGGCAGCCCGCTGCTTGGCGAGATCCCGTTCGAGGCCAGCGCCCGCACCGCGCCGCTGATCGTGGGCGAGGCCGCGACCTCGGCGCGTGCCGAGGCGGTTCGCAAACTGCGGACCAACCTGCGCTTCGTCGATGTCCACGAGCCGGCCCGGGTCATCGCCGTGACCAGCGCCCTGCAGGGCGAGGGCAAGACCACCCTCTCCTGCAACCTGGCCATCGCACTCGCCGAGGCCGGCTGGCGGGTACTGCTGGTCGACGCGGACCTGCGCCGCCCGAAGGTCGACGACTACCTGGGCCTGGACGCCGGTGTCGGTCTCACCGACGTGCTGGTCGGCGACGTGCAGGTCGGTGATGTCGTGCAGCGCTGGGGGGACAAGTCGCTCCTGGTGCTGCCCAGCGGGTCGGCCCCGCCGAACCCGAGCGAGCTGCTCGGCTCCAAGGCGATGTCGGATTTGTTGCTGGCGCTGCGCGAGTCGGCGGACATCGTGATCATCGACACCGCGCCGCTGCTCGCGGTGACCGACGGCGTGGTCGTCGCCGTGCAGGCCGACGGTGCCCTGCTGGTGACCCAGCAGGGCCGTACCTCCCGGACCCAGGTGGCCGCCGCGGCCCGCTCGCTGCACTCGGTCTCGGTCCGGCTGCTCGGCTGCGTGCTGAACATGGCGAAGGTGGCCAAGGCCGAGGCGTACCAGTACGAGGCCTACCGGGTGGTCGCCTCGACGCCCACGGCGTCGGTGCCGGCCGACCGGGCCGCGTCCGGCAGGCACGTCGCGACCACCGACGGGGTCAACGGCGTCCCCGACCACACCCAGGAACTCACCCGGTTGCCCCGATGAGCGTGGCGAGGGGTCGCAGCGACCGTTCGATCTCCTCGGCGCAGCGTCGGAAGTCGGCGGCGGTGCCGCCGATCGGGTCCCGAAGGTCGTCCGCCTCGGGGGCGGCAGGTTGCAGCCGTCCCCGGGCCTGGGCGGCGGCGGCGATCGCCGCGCCCAACGGGTCGTCGCTCGATCCGTCGAGTGGCTCGGCCGCCGCGGCCAGCCGGCCGAACTGGCGCACGGTGAACGTCCGGTGCAGCGCCGCCGGTGTCAGCGCGGTGCAGACCGAGCGCTGGCGTCGGGTCGCGGTCAGCACCAGCGTCGCGTCGGCCAGGTACTCGGGGCGCAACCCCCGGGTCCGGAACTCCGCCGGGTCGGCGCCGTTGTCGGCCGCGATCTCCATCGCGTACGGGTGCATCGCCAGCCCGTCGATCGCGTCGGTGCCGGCGCTGGCCACGGTGACGGGCCGGTCGGCCAACAGTCGGCGGGCCAGGAACTCGGCCATCGGCGACCGGCACAGGTTGGCGTGGCAGACGAACAACACGCGATCAGCCATCGGTGCCCCTCTCATCGATGCGGACGCGGGTGTCCGCACCGCGAGGGCGGTGCGTCGACGCCGGAGGCCGCGCGGGGAGGGGTTGTCGGCATCGTACGCGGGCCGGGCGCCTGCCGGTCGTGGTGCCGCGCCGGTCGACGTCGATCCACGCCGGACGGGGGCGCTGCGGTGAGGATCGGAATCCTGTCGTACCACTTTCCGCCCGAGCCGGCGTTCATCCCGGGCAGCCTCGCCGAGGAACTGGCCGCGCGGGGGCACGAGGTCCGGGTGCTCACCGGCTTTCCGGACTATCCCGGTGGGCACGTCTATCCCGGCTGGCGGCAGCGTTGGCACCACGAGACGCACAGCGAACGGCTGACCGTCCGCCGGGTGCCGCGCTACCCCGGGCGTGCCGCGTCCACCGGTACCCGGATGGCCAGCTACCTCTCTTTCGCCGGCAGCGCGACGCTGGCCGCGCGCCGGTACTTCCGCGACGTGGACGCGCTCTACGTCTTTCAACTGCCGGCGACGACGTTCGCCACCGCCGGGGTGCTCCGGCTGCTCGGCCGGGTGCCGGCGGTGCTGCATGTGCAGGATGTCTGGGCCTCGGACGGCGTCGACGAGACGGGCGAGGGTCGCTGGGCGGTGCGGATGGGCAGCGCGATGACCCGGATCTACCGGGCCGCGGCGCGGATCGCGGTAGCCGCACCGTCGATGCGGGACCTGGTGGTCGCCGCGGGCGCCGACCCGACCCGGGTCCGACTGGTGCTGAACTGGACCGACGAGCGGATCTTCCATCCGGTGACGCCCGGCGCGGCTGCCCGTCAGCTGGTTCGCCGGGACGGCCGGTGCGTGGTGATGCACGCCGGGACCATCGGCGCCCGGCAAGGGCTGGAGACCGCTGTCCGGGCGGCGGCGGCACTGGACCGGACGATGGATCTGGTCCTGGTCGGTTCGGGCGCTGAAGAGCGGCGGGTGCGGGGGCTCGCCGCCGAGCTGGGCGCGGACAACGTCCGCTTCATGGAGCGACGGTCGCCCGTCGACATGCCCGAGCTGTACGCCGCCGCCGACTACCAGCTGGTCATGCTGCGTGACCTTCCGGAGCTGCGGGGCACGGTGCCGGGCAAGCTCCAGGCCGCGCTCTCGTGTGCCGCACCGGTGGTGGCGTCGGCCGGCGGGGACACAGCCGAGCTTGTCGAACGAGCCAGAGCGGGGCTCTCCTGCCCGCCGGAGGACTGGGCGGCTCTGGCCGACCGGTTCTGGTTGGCCGCCACCATTCCTCCGCCGACCCGGGCCGAGATGGGTCGGCGCGGCCGGGCGGCGTACCTGCGGGAGATGTCGCTGCCCGCCGGTGTGGACCGGATCGAGCGACTGCTGCATGAGGCGGCAGGACGAGTCGCGGAGCCGGCCGGCAACTCGCGAGAAAACCTCGCTTAAAGGGCAAGACTTGCAATAACGGTACGAAGTTCCCCGGCGCGTGCTAAGAACGTCAGGGAATCGACCATCTGTCCGATTCCGCGAACGGGAGTGTGGTGTGACGGAAAGCGAACGGCCGACCCGGCGGCGGAGCCGGTCCCGGCGTCGTCGGCGTGCCCGACTGCGACGTGTCCTCCTCAGTGCCCTGGTGGTCGGCTCGCTGCTGCTGGCGGTCGGCGGGTGGGTCGGCTTCCGCGGCTGGCAGGCGCGTGCCCACCTGCTCAACGCCGCCGGTCTGGCTCGGGAGCTGAGCGCCCAGGTCGTCGGTGGGGACACCGACCGGGCTCTGCGGACGCTCGCCGCTCTGCAGTCGCAGTCGGGCGCGGCCCGGAAGGCGACGGGCGACCCGAGCTGGCAACTCGGTCGGCGTACCCCGATCGCCGGCGACGACCTCGACGCGGTCCGGCAGATCGCCATCGCCATCGACGAGCTGGCACGGCAGGCGTTCCCGACCCTGCTCCGGACGGATCTGACCAGCCTGGTGCCGACCGGTGGTCGACTGGACCTGGCCCGGCTCGGCGACGTCTCCGCCGAACTGACCCGCGCGGACGAGTCGGTGCAGCGGACGCGTCGAGACCTGGCCGCGGTGCCCGCCGAGAGTCTGGTCAGTCAGGTCCGGCAGGCGCTGATCGACCTGCGCGGCGAGATCGACCGCCTGGCCAGCCTCACCTCGGCCGCCGACCAGGGAGCCCGTCTGTTGCCGCCACTGCTCGGCGCGAGCGGCCCGCGACGCTACCTGCTGGTCTCGCAGAACCTCGCCGAGTTGCGCGCCACCGGCGGCATGTTCGGCGCGTACGCGATCATGGAGGCGGAGAACGGCAAGGTGAAGATGGGCAAGCAGGGCAGCAGTGCCTCGCTCGGCCAGTTCACCCCGGCGTTGAAGCTGCCCGCCGAGACCCGCGCGCTCTGGACCGACCTGCCCGGCATCTACCCGGCCGACGTCAATCTCTCCCCGCACTTCCCGACCGCGGCCGCGCTGTACCGCGAGATGTTCCGCCGTAAGACGGGCACCACAGTCGACGGTGTGCTCGCCGTGGACCCGGTGGTGCTGTCCTATCTGCTCAAGGCGACCGGCCCGGTTCTGGTGCCCGGCGGGGTCCCGCTCGCCAGCGAGAAGGTCGTGCAGACCCTGCTCAACGACAGCTACCAACGGCTGGACGTGAAGCAGCAGGACGAATTCTTCGCCTCATCAGCAGCCGCGGTGTTTGATGCCTTCTTCAAGAAGAATGTCAACCCACGGGTGTTGTTGTCCGCATTTGACCGTGCTATCACCGAACGGCGGATATTGTTCTGGAGTGCCCGACCTGAGGAACAGCGGACGTTCGGCGACAGCCGGATGGCCGGGACGCTTCCGGAACAGGACACCGTGCCGACCGTCGGCGTGTTCCTCAACGACGGCAGCGGCGCGAAGCTCGGCTACTACCTGCGGCCGACGGCGAACCTCACGGTGGGCGAATGCCGACCCGACGGACGCCGTGAGCTCCGGTTGCGGGTGACCCTGCGCTCGACGGCGCCGAAGTCCGGACTTAGCGAGTCGGTCCTCGGCCTCGGCCTGGCCGGCGATCCGTACACCGCCCGCACGTTGGTGTCGATCTTCAGCCCGGCCGGCGGGGCGGTGCTCGACGCCCGGCTCGACGGGGCCGAGACGGCGCTTGGCAGCGGCACCGAACGCCACCGCCAGGTGGCGACGGCCAGCGTCGACGTCGGCCCCGGTGCCGAGAGGGCGCTGGAGGTCACCGTGCTGACGGCCAAGACCGGCGTCGGCCAGGCCGAGTTGCGACTGACCCCCACCGCCAGCCCCTGGACCACCCAAGTTCATTCCGCACCAAGCTGTGACCAGTAGGAGGGAACCAATCATGCGGCTATCCCGCATCATCATGGCGCTCACGGTCGGCCTGGCCGTGGTGGCCGTGCCGACGGCAGCGGTGGCGGCACAGCCGCAGCCGACGCCCAGCGCGACCGCGACCACTGACCCGCCGCAGCCGCCGCCGTACCCACCGGCCGCCGCGTCGCTCACCGTCAACCGGCCGACGATCTACCTCGGCGAGACGGTCATCCTGACCGGCACCGGCTTCGGTCCGAACGAGACCGTCGACATCGTGGTGACGGTGACCCCGTTCGCCGCTCCGGCCGGCGGCCAGGCTCCGGCTCGCCGCAGCGACGGCAGCACCGTCGCCATGGCCCCGGTGGCCCACCAGGCGAGCGCGCCCCTGACCTTCACGGCGCGAACCGACGCCCAGGGTCGTTTCACCAGGAGCTACAAGCCGTCGGTGACGGGTCTGCTGACCTTCACCGCGACCGGTCGCGAGTCCGGCCGTACGGCCAGCACGCAGCTGCGGGTGCTGCACAAGAAGCAGCCGCTGCCCGTCACCGGTGACAGCATGGGTACGCCCATGAAGCTCGGCGGTGGCCTGGTCGGCGCCGGAGCGGTCATGCTGCTGCTGACCCTGGCCTGGCGTCGCCGCCAGCGCCTCGGCGGTGCTGCGCACTAACCCGCACCACCGGGCAACGCCCGGTTCGCACTGAAGCTGGCGCCCGTCGGACCACTCCGACGGGCGCCAGCTCTTCGTCAGCCCGTCCGGGGTCATTTGTCCGGGTCTAGCCGGCTCGGCGCAGTCGAGGCCTCTTTGATCGACTCGGTTTCCTTGAAGTCGGGGTGTCAACCCGTCCCGGTTACCGCGTTATCCGTGAACCCGAGTGGATCACGCCCGGCTCGGGTGGTTTTGTCGCGGCTGCCGGACTGCCGGACTGCCGGACTGCCGGGCTGCCGGGCTGCCGGGCTGCCGGGCTGCCGGGCTGCCGGGGACAGGCTGACGCGAAGTTTGTCCGTTTCAGGGGTGTCTGGGTTGTGACCGGCCGCACCGGTGGGTCGGAATGATGGCCGGGGCGGGGTCGTTGAATACCCTGACGATCGCAGGACCACCGGTAACCGCCCCGCCCACCGGGGTTGGAACAGCTGGTGGCGGGGTTGGAATGCGGCCCCGGGCCGCATCGTTGAAGCCTGCCAAGCACCTGCGCTCCATCGGGTGCGACGGGATGGACCGGCCCCCGGAATGACCCCGGGCCACCGGTCGTTGCAGTCCCCACGAGCGACCACCCCGCCACCGCTTCACACGAACCGGTGTCGGCGGATGGGCCCACCGGGGAATGGCCCCCGACCCCCGGTCGTTACACATGGACCCGGCGCCCGAGCCCTCCGCTCGCAGGCCGCCGACCCGGCCCCCGCAAGCCCCCGGCCTGGCTGGTGCCGATCTCCCCCAGACTTTTTTCCTTTGTTTGATGCAGCGCCGGACGAGGTGCTCACACCCTGCGCCACCGTCTCCCCCGAGCGGTGTGCGGGTGTTCCTACCCCCGAAGGAGCTATCCCCATGAACACGATCTTCCGTAAGAGCATGTTGTCTGTTGCTGGTCTCGCGTTCGCCGGTGGTGTCTTCGCCGGCCCGATCGCCGCCCACGCTGCCAACCCGGCCGTGGATGCCAAGCCGGTTGCGGTGGCGGTGCAGTCGGCCGCCCCGAAGCCCCAGGGCGACCAGTCCCACATCACGCTCAATGATGAGCAGACCGCGAACGTCAAGGCGATCATCGCCGCCACGAAGAAGGCCGGCCTGCCCGAGCGCGCCGCGGTGATCTCGATCGCGACGAGCCTGCAGGAGTCGAAGCTGGAGAACCTGGGCCACCTCGGCGACGCCAATGACCATGACTCGCTGGGCCTGTTCCAGCAGCGCCCGACCAGTGGTTGGGGCACGCCGGAGCAGATCACCGACCCCGCCTACTCCACCACCGCGTTCCTCAAGGGCCTGCGCCAGGTTGACGGGTGGCAGGACATGGCGCTGACCGACGCCGCGCAGACGGTGCAGGTCTCGGCTTACCCGGATGCGTACGCCCAGTGGGAGCAGCAGGCCACCGACCTGGTCGCCCAGTACTGGAACAGCTGACACCAACACGAGCACTGAACGACCCGACCGCTGGCCGGCACCCCCACCCGGGGTGCCGGCCAGCGGCGTACCCATGTCAGTTCTTGTGGTGGTTGTGGGTGCGGACGATGTCGATCAGCGCGCAGATCAGCGCGAGCACGATGATGCCGGTGGCCAGCAGGAGCGATCGCTCGAAGGCGCTGGTCCAGTTGCCGCGGCTGTCGGCCAGCGACGAGAAGAACATCGAACCGACGGCGGCGATGCCGGCCGCGGCGCCGATGCGCTGACCGGTCTGGAGCATCCCGGCGCCGCTGCCCGCCTGCCCTACCGGAACTTCGGAGAGGGTGATCGTCTGGTTGGGGGCGATCACCAGCCCGCTGCCGATGCCGGCGACGAGCAGTGGACCGGCGGCAACCCAGGGCGCGGGGGCGTCCGGCGCGAGTTTCAGCGCGACCACCGTTGCGGCCAGGCCGATCACCACGGTGAGCAGACCGATGGCGACCAGTGGTCGGCCGAAGCGGTTGACGACGCGGCCACCGAGTACGGCGGCAGCCGCCGATCCCAGGGCGAACGGGGTGATGGCCAGGCCGGCGATGAACGCGCTGTAACCGAGACCCATCTGTAGGAACAGGGTGAAGATGAAGAAGATCGCGGTGAAGCCGCCGAAGTAGACCAGCGCCAGGATCGAGCCCAGTGTGTACGACTGGAGGCTGAACAGTCGAAGGTCGAACAGGGGTTCGTAACGGCGTGCGAAGCGTCGCTCCCAGAGCCCGAAGACGACCAGCACGGCCAGGCCGACCGGGATGAGCGCCCACTTCCAGGGGGTCTGCCACTGCTGCTCCTGCACGAGCGGAAGCAGGACGAGGACGACGCCCACACCGAGCAGCAGGACACCGACGGGGTCGAGTCGATGCCAGCCGACCTGGCCGGCGGGGCGGCCGGGCAGCAGACGCCAGCCGAGAATCACCGCGAGGATGCCGACGGGCACGTTGACGAAGAAGACCCACCGCCACCCGTGTTCCTCGCCGCCGATGGCGATGAGCAGCCCGCCGAGCAGTGGCCCGACCGCTGTGGAGATTCCGATGGTTGCGCCGAGCAGCCCGAACGGGCGCGCCCGTTCGGGCCCCCGGAAGAGTTGCTGGATGAGCCCGATGACCTGCGGGTTGACGACGCCGGCGGCGGCACCCTGAAGCAGTCGGGCGATGACCAGCCACGTCGGTGAGGTGGCGAGGCCGGCGAGCGCGCTGGTCACAGTGAAGAGCGAGATGCCGAAGACGAACGCGTTGCGCCGA
Organism: Micromonospora sp. M61; assembly: GCF_018070245.1. NCBI lineage: Bacteria > Bacillati > Actinomycetota > Actinomycetes > Micromonosporales > Micromonosporaceae > Micromonospora > Micromonospora sp. M61. The sequence continues at coordinate 40,062 of NZ_JAGPYA010000056.1, forward strand.
CCGCGTGCGTCGCCGAAGCGGCCGGCGGGGACCAGCGCCAGGCCGAAGGTGAGCGCGTACCCGGAGAGGATCCACTGCAGGTCGCTCGGCGACGCGTGCAGCGCCCGGTCGATGGAGGGCACCGCGACGTTGACGATGCTCACGTCGAGCAGCGTCATGAACGCGGCGACCAACCCGACACCGACCGCCTGCCAGCGTCGTCGGTTCTCGGCCGCCGTCACCGGCTGCGGCGTCTGCGCCGCACTCATCGCGCCCCCCGTTGACCGTCGATCACGCATTGCTGATCGCTACCCGGAGCATCGGGGGGCGAATCGTCATGGATTGTTCGGTGCCCTCACGCCATCTGGCGGGCGCAGAACCGGGGGCCGAAGTCGAGGCCGGCCATCGGCGAGTCCTCGCGGTGCAGCAGGCCCTTCTCGGTGAGCAGGTGCAGGGGGCTGTCCACCTGCTCCTGGGTCAGCCCTGATACCTCGGCGATGAGGTCCGGGTACGGCACCTGCCCGCGTGCCTCCAGGGTGGTGACCGCCTGGTACACGCGTTGCTCGGCCTCCGACAGTTGCACCTGCTGCATGCTTCCTCCTTCGTTCGTCCGCCGTCGTGCGGCGGCTGCCGTGCGCGGGTTACCCCCTGGGTGACCGAAGATGCACACCCGATCGGGCGGTCGGTGTCGGCTGTGGCGTACGGTCCGGGCCTTCGGTGGTGCCCTAGGCTGCCTTCGTGATCGTTTGGGACCTCGTCGTCGTCGGCGCCGGCCCCGCCGGGCTCTCCGCGGCGCACGCCGCTGCCCGCGCCGGTGTCTCCACCCTTGTTGTCGAGCGAGCCGCGCATCCGCGCTACAAGACCTGTGGTGGTGGCCTGATCGGCACCTCCCTGGCGGCCGTCGCGGATCGGATCGAGGTGCCGGCGCACGACCGGGTGGACCGGGTCACGTTCACCCGCGACGGCCGTCGGGAGTTCACCCGCCGCAGCGACAGCCCGGTCGTGACCATGGTGCGCCGCGAGGAGTTCGACGACCGGCTGCGCGCGGCGGCGGTCGCCGCGGGCGCGCAGATGCGGGAGCGGGTCGCCGTCCGCGCGATCGAGCAGGACCCCGAGGGGGTACGCCTGCGGCTGGCCGACGGTGCGACGATCGCGGCCCGCGCGGTGATCGGGGCGGACGGGTCGTCGGGGGTGACCGCCCGGCATGTGGGGGTCCGGTACCGGCAGGTGGACCTGGGTCTGGAGCTGGAGATCCCGGTGCCCCCGGCCGAGCAGGAGCGGTGGCGGGGGCGGTTGCTGCTGGACTGGGGAGCGATGCCGGGGTCGTACGCCTGGGTCTTTCCGAAGGGTGACCGGTTGACTGTCGGGGTGATCGCCGGGCGGGGCGCGGGGGAGGGGACCCGGGAGTACCTGCGGCGGTTCGTGGACCGGTTGGGGCTGACCGGCTTGCCGGCGGAGCACGACTCCGGGCACCTGACCCGGTGCCGGGAGGAGGACTCGCCGTTGCGCAACGGCCGGGTGCTGGTCGTGGGGGATGCGGCGGGGCTGTTGGAGCCGTGGAGCCGGGAGGGCATCAGCTTCGCGTTGCGTTCCGGTGGGCTGGCCGGTGCGGCGGTCGCGGCCGGTGACCTGTCCGGGTACGAGCGGGCGGTCGCCGAGGGGCTTGTGCCGGAGATGCGGGCGGGCTTCCGGCTGTTGGACGTGTTCACCCGCCGCCCGGACGTGTTCCACGCCCTGCTGGCGACGCCGCCGGGCTGGCGGATGTTCGTCCAGTTCTGCCAGGGGCGGGCGAGCTTCGACGAAATGCTGCGGCGTCGGCCCATCCGGGCGGCCCTCGCGGTGCTGGATCGGGTGCCAGCCCCGCGCCGGGCCCCTTTCATTCACCCAGGATCCTAGGATGCTCTACGCGGTGTGACCACGCACTGGTGTCCAGTGGCCCACCCGCTGGACAATGGCGGGGGAGTGGGAGGTGCAGATGGCCGAGCAGCCGTTCACCGATGACGAGTACGCGTTCCTGCGCCACGCGCGGTTCGGCGAGTTGCCGCTCGCGGTGCGTCCCGACGAACGCGTCGCCCTGACCGAGACCGACCCCGGGCGCGACCGCCCTGAGGAGGCCGAGGACCCGATCCGCTGGAACGTGCAGGGCTGAGAACGCACGACGGGCCGCGGGTGTCGCCACCCACGGCCCGTTAGCGATGTGCTGGGGTCAGAAGACCGGCACGCCCTCGCGTACCAGTCGCCAGTTCTGCTGGAAGAAGTCGGCCGGGTCGATCGTCCCCTTGGCCTGCGCCCAGTCGATGAGCAGTTGACGGATCTCCTGCTGCGCGTTGTAGACCTGGGTCTTCACGATGCCGGGGAAGTTGCCGCCGCCGCTGCGCCGGTAGTTGTTCACCGCCATCACGAACTGGGCGTTGTCCGCCACCGGAGTGTCGGTGCCGGCCAGCACCAGGCGGGTGATCCGCTGCCCGATCGGCTTGGAGATGTCGATGTCGTAGTCCAGGCCGGAGATCACGTCGTAGTTGTAGTCCGGCACCGCCGGCGAGTCGCTGATCTTCTCCGGGTCGACCGGGGCGCCCGGAGCGAGGGTCCGGAAGTACTTCGCCGAGTACTCCAGGTAGGTGCGCACCTCCGCGCCGCTGAGCACGACCGCCTCGAGCGTGTTGTCGAAGACGTAGAGCCCTGCCACGTCACGGATCTTCACGTCCCCGGCGGGGAAGACCGCGGTACGGCTGAACGGGGACGCCTGGGACAGCACCGGCAGGTCGGCGTACTGCGTGCCGGCCAGCGCCTTCGTGACGGTCTCGGCCTGGACGTGGTTGATGAAGTCCAGGATGGGAGTGTCCTTGTACCTGGATTCCACTGTGGACATCTCGACGGTGGCCTGGGCCACCACCTGGTTCACGTACGCGATGGTCTTCTGGTGTTGGGCCCGCACGGCGGCGAGCACCTTCGGGTCCTCGACCACGGTGTTGGTGTTCAGCATGCTGGCGGCCTTCTTGGTGATCGTCCACCGGCCGCGCTCGCGGGTCAGGGTGAAGTCCATCCGGGTGAGCCGCTGGCCCCACTTCGACGGCTCGGAGAGCAGCACCTGCGCGCCGGTCCGCTCGTTGGTGACGAACCGCTCGACCACCTCGTTGTGCGCGTGACCGAAGAGGATCGCGTCGATCCCCGGCACCTGCTGGGCGATCAGCGCTACCGGGTTCTCGTTCGGCAGCTCCGGGCCGTAGCTGGAGGTGCCGCTGTCACCGCCGTGCGCGGAGATCAGCACGAGGTCCGCGCCGCGGGCCCGCATGATCGGCACCCACTTCGCTGCGGTCGCGATCATGTCGTCGAAGCGCAGCTTGCCCTCGACGTTGCCCTTGTCCCAGATGGCAACACCGGGGTTGGTCAGCCCCAGGATGCCGACCCGCAGGGTCGGCGCGGCGAAACCGAGGGAGACCTTCTTGATGACGTACGGCAGGAAGGCCGGCTTGCCGGTCTTCGCGTTGACCGCGTTCGCGGCGAGGGCCGGGAAGCCGAGCTGACGGATCCACAGGTCCAGCAACGGCAGGCCGTAGTTGAACTCGTGGTTGCCCAGCGTCACCGCGTCGTAGTCGATGACGTTCATCGCTCGGGCCATCGGGTGCTTCTCGCCGGTGGCGGTGATCGGCTCCTGCTTGGCGTAGTACGTGGCCAGCGGCGTGCCCTGGATGGTGTCGCCGGCGTCGAGCACCAGCGTCGCCTTGCCGCGCCGCTCCCGACGGATCTGGTTGATCAGAGTCGCCAGCTTCGCGACGCCGATGTCGTTCTGCTTGCTGTCGTCGTACTCGGCGTCGCGGTAGTAGTCCCAGTTGTAGACGTTGCCGTGCGTGTCCGACGTGCCCAGGAGGGTGAGGTCCCAGGTGCGCGGCCGGGCCGCGCCGGCCGCCTGCGCGGGCGCGGCGGCGATCAGCGGGGCGGTCGCGGCCGCCGCCGCGGCGACGAGCACCTGGCGACGCGACGGGCCGGAGGGAGAGGTCATGACGTGCCTTTCCATGGGGGTGGACGCGCCTCGTGAGCGCCTTGCGCACCATAACCAGCAGCGGACACTCCTGCCACGCCAGCCCCAGGTGCTGCTGCGGTTTCCGCAGGCCGGCGCAGGGTACGGCGGTCAGGGACGACATTCGCGGGGCAGCCCCCGCTTCCCGCGCGGCGCGAGGAGAGATCGGTGAGCGAGGACCAGCACACCCAGCAGGACCCCACCAGCCAGTACGGCCAGCAGTCCGGCCAGCCCGCACAACAGCAGTCACCGCCCGGCTCGACCGCCGACATGACTCCGAAGCCGGACCACGGCGAGGAGTCGTACCGGGGCAGCGGCAAGCTCGACGGCAAACGGGCGCTGATCACCGGCGGTGACTCGGGCATCGGCCGGGCCGTTGCGCTGGCGTTCGCCCGGGAGGGCGCCGACGTGCTGATCTCGTACCTGAGCGAGGAGGAGGACGCCGACGCCCAGGAGACGATCCGCCTGATCGAGGACGCCGGCCGGCGGGGGATCGCGGTCCGCGGCGACGTCACCGACGAGGCGCACTGCCAGGAGCTTGTCGACCGGACGGTCCGCGACCTGGGCGGCATCGACATCCTGGTCAACAACGCGGCGTACCAGATGTCGCAGGACAAGGGGATCCTCGGGATCAGCACCGAGCAGTTCGACCGGGTGCTCAAGACCAACCTGTACGCGATGTTCTGGCTGTGCAAGGCCGCCATTCCGCACCTGGCCGAGGGGTCGGCGATCATCAACACGGCGTCGATCCAGGCGTTCGACCCGTCGCCGCAGCTGTTGGACTACGCGACCACGAAGGCGGGGATCGCCAACTTCACCAAGGCCCTCGCGGCCGACCTGGCCGAGCAGGGCATCCGGGTCAACGCGGTCGCGCCGGGCCCGGTCTGGACGCCGCTGATCCCGTCGACGATGCCGGAGGAGAAGGTGAAGCAGTTCGGCACCGACACCCCGGAGGGTCGCCCCGGCCAGCCGGCAGAGCTGGCCCCGGCGTACGTCTTCTTCGCCTCGCAGGAATCCAGCTACGTCACCGGCGAGATCCTGGGCGTCACGGGCGGCCGACCGACCAAGTGATCCGCCGTCGGGGCGGGCGCTGCTCGGGCGCCCGCCCCGACGCGGCTCGGTCCGGTGAGTCGTGATCCGGCCTCCGGGCGCTGCGCTGGGCCGGCGGCCCGTCTCGGTGCGTGGTTCGTTGCGCGGGCGGACCCGCCGACCAGCTCACCGCCGAAAGGGCGTTGCCCGTCTCGTTGCGTGGTTCGCCGACGGCGGCTGGGTCAGCGCGGCCAGGCGGCGAAGCGCTGCCGGACCTGGGCGATGTCGGCGGCGCTCAGGCCGTAACGTCCGAAGCGTTGCTCAGGCAGGCGGTCCAGGTAGCGGCCGGCGGCGCGCACGTCGTCCGGGTCCAGCGCGGGGTCGACCTGCCGTGCCAGCACCAGCAGCTCGGTCACGTCGTAATGCTCCAACGCCGCCGCCACGTCGATGAAGTCACGGACCTCCCGCCGGTTGACCAGTGCCGCGATCTTGTTGGCCACCAGGTCGCGGACGTCCATCACCGGGCCGAGGTCCATCACCACCGGGCTCTGCTGGCGGTCCAACCGGGCGAGGCTGAGCCGGATCTGCCGTCCGTCCCGGGTCACCACGAAGTCCTTCATGTCCTGCTCGTACCCGTCGAACAGCTCGCCCAGCTCACTGTCCGGGTCGGCGTCGGTGACGAGGAAGCCGGCTCGCTCCAACGCCCCGCGCACCCCCGCGGAGGCCGCCGCGGCGGCACCCTCCACGTCCGCGAAGAGGTCGACGTCCTCCGTCGGGCGGGCGACCAACCCGTGCGCCGCCCAGGCCACCCCGCCACCCAACACGAACCGGTACGGTCCGGCGGCGGTGAGCGCCACCCGGGCCACCTCCCGGTAGAAGTCGTGCAGATGAGGCTCGGTCACGCCGCGCGCAGGCCGCGGTGCCGGCTCTCCCACGCCTGCCGTACGCCCCGAGGCAGGTTGAGCAGTCGCCACACCCGGCGTAGCGTCCGCCCGTTGATCAGGACGCGCAGGTCCTCGATGCGGGTCGTCTCGCGCAGCACGTTCTCGTACATCCAGAGCAGTTGGTCGGGGTCGGCGAGGTCGAAGGTGCGCTCGGCGTTCCACATCAACCGCACCGGCAGCTCCACCACGCCGCGAGTGGGCCCGGCCAGCTCGACGAGTGTCCGCGCCACCACGGCAGGGCGACCCGGTCGGGCCAGGAAGGCCACGCCGGTCGCGGTGGGGGAGACGGCCTGCATGGTGTCAGGGTAACGCCCACCCGAGCCGGTGTCGCTCAAGACGATCCCTGCGCCCTGCCGCAGGCTGTTGACGGTGCTTCGCCGAGCCCAGGCCAACTGGCCGCCAATTGCCTGGGTCGGGCATCCTCCCACGGAGGTTTGTCCGGTTTGCCCTCGCCTGCGACGCTGAGGTCTCCGTGATCGACTCGGGTTTCTTGAAGTCGCGGTGTCATGCCGTCTCGGACACCCCGGGTTTCAGGAAGCCGAGTCGATCAAGCCCGATTTAGCGTCCTGAGGGCCGACCACGCCCGAGGCTGGGGGCTTTTGTCCGGTCTGAGGGGGTAAGGCGAGAGCGCCGATGGGCCCGGTACGAGGGGTTGCGGCCTTCGGGGCGTTTGGCCTGTGACCGGTCGCACCGGTGGGTCGGAATGATGGCCGGGGCGGGGTCGTTACACACTCTGACGATCGCAGGACTACCGGTTAACCTGCCGCCCAATCGGGGTTGGAGCCGCTGGTAGCGGGGTTGGAATGCCGCCCCGGGCCGCATCGTTGAAGCCTTCCCAGCACCCGCGCTCCATCGGGTGTCACGGGATGGCCCGGCCCCCGGAATGACCCCGGGCCCCCGGTCGTTGCAGTCCCCACGAGCGACCACCCGACTACCGCATCGCACGAGCGGACGTCGGGGAGCCACCCGGGAATGACCCCCGACCCCCGGTCGTTACACATGGACCCGGCGCCCGAGCTCTCCGGCTCGCAGGTCGCCGACCCGGCCCCCGCAAGCCCCCCGGCTTAACTGGTGCCGATCTCCCTAAGACTTTTCCCCTTTGTTTGATGCAGCGCCGGACGAGGTGCTCACACCCTTGCGTCGCCGACCCCCCTTGGCGGTGCGGGTGTTTCCTACCCCCGAAGGAGCTACCCC
>NZ_JAGPYA010000057.1:0-46778 GCF_018070245.1 Micromonospora sp. M61
CGCAGGGATCAAGCCTGACCGCCCGGAGTGGGCACGGTCGGCCGCAGCCCCCAACCGCAACCAAAGGCCAGGGAAAATGACCCCGCGAACACTGCTGACAATCGCCGGCTCAGACTCCGGCGGCGGCGCGGGCATCCAGGCCGACCTGAAGGTCTTCGCCGCGCTGGGCGCGTACGGCACCAGCGTCATCACGGCGGTCACCGCACAGAACACCCGAGGCGTCGACGCCGTCCTGCCGTTGCCTCCGCGCACGGTCACCGAGCAGTTGGACAGCGTGCTCGCCGACTTCACCGTCTCGGCGGTCAAGACGGGAATGCTCGGCACCCCGGCGGTCGCCGACGTGGTGGCGGAGGCCGCACGTGCCGGCCGGCTGCCCCAGCTCGTCGTCGACCCGGTGCTCGTCGCCACCAGCGGCCACCGGCTCGGCGTGGTGGGCGCGGTCGAGCGGCTGCTCCCGTACGCCACTGTGGCGACGCCGAACTGCGCGGAGGCCGCGGCCATCACCGGACGCCCGGTGGACGACGTGGCCGGGATGGTCGTGGCCGCCGAGGCGCTCGCGGCCGGCGGCCCGGACCACGTCGTGGTCACCGGGGGTGATCTGGACGGCGGCGAGGCGGTCGACGTGCTGCACGGCGGCGGTGTCACCACGCTGCTGCGCGCCCCCCGGGTGACGACCCGGCACACCCACGGGACCGGGTGTTCGTTCTCGGCGGCGATCGCCGTGCGGCTCGCGCTGGGTGATCCGGTGCCGGCGGCGGTGGGTGCCGCCAAGGAGTACGTGCTCCGTGCGCTGACCGGCGCGCGGGGTTGGGAGCTTGGCGCGGGGCGCGGACCGCTGAACCACTTCGGCTGGCCCGCTTGATCACCAGGGAGGCTGTCATGCACGCACGAGGCAAGGTGTACGTCGAGGGTTCGCGACCGGACGTCCGGGTGCCGTTCGCGGAGGTGGGGCTGACCGGGGATCTTCCGCCGGTGCGGCTCTACGACACGTCCGGCCCCGGGTCGGACCCGGAGGTCGGGTTGCCGCCGCTGCGGGGACCGTGGATCGCCGAGCGTGGTGACGTGGCGCCGGTACGGGGTGCGGGCACGCCACTCGCCGGGGTGGACGGTCGCCGGCCCACACAACTCGCGTACGCGCGGGCGGGTGTGGTGACGCCGGAGATGGAGTTCGTGGCGATCCGGGAGAACGTCGACCCGGAACTCGTACGGGCCGAGATCGCCGCCGGCCGGGCGGTGCTGCCGCTCAACGTGAACCATCCGGAGTGTGAGCCGGCGATCATCGGTAAGGCGTTCCTGGTCAAGGTGAACGCCAACATCGGCACCTCGGCGGTCAGTTCGTCGGTCGCCGAGGAGGTGGAGAAGCTCACCTGGGCCACCCGTTGGGGTGCGGACACCGTGATGGACCTGTCCACCGGGAAGCGGATCCACGAGACCCGCGAGGCGATTGTGCGGAACTCCCCGGTGCCGATCGGGACGGTGCCGATCTACCAGGCGTTGGAGAAGGTCGGCGGTGACCCGGTGAAGCTGAGCTGGGAGGTGTTCCGGGACACCGTGATCGAGCAGGCCGAGCAGGGCGTGGACTACATGACGGTGCACGCCGGGGTGCTGCTGCCGTACGTGCCGCTGGCCGTGGACCGGGTCACCGGGATCGTCTCCCGGGGCGGCTCGATCATGGCGGCCTGGTGCCTGGCGCACCACGAGGAGAACTTCCTCTACACCAACTTCGCGGAGCTGTGCGCGCTGCTCGCCAAGTACGACGTGACGTTCTCCCTCGGCGACGGGCTGCGCCCCGGCTCGATCGCGGACGCCAACGACGAGGCGCAGTTCGCCGAGCTGCGCACCCTCGGCGAGCTGACGACTGTCGCCTGGGAGTACGACGTCCAGGTGATGATCGAGGGCCCTGGCCACGTGCCGATGCACAAGATCAAGGAGAACGTGGACCTCCAGCAGGAGTGGTGCCACGAGGCGCCCTTCTACACGCTCGGTCCGCTGACCACCGACATCGCGCCGGCGTACGACCACATCACCTCGGCGATTGGCGCCGCGATGATCGGCATGTTCGGCACCGCGATGCTCTGCTACGTGACCCCGAAGGAGCACCTCGGGCTGCCGGACCGGGACGACGTGAAGGCGGGCGTGATCGCGTACAAGATCGCCGCGCACGCGGCCGACCTGGCCAAGGGGCACCCCGGCGCGCAGGAGTGGGACGACGCGCTGTCGAAGGCACGCTTCGAGTTCCGCTGGGAGGACCAGTTCAACCTCTCGCTGGACCCGGAGACCGCTCGGTCGTACCACGACGCGACCCTGCCCGCCGAGCCCGCGAAGACGGCGCACTTCTGCTCGATGTGCGGCCCGAAGTTCTGCTCCATGAAGATCACCCAGGAGCTGAAGGAGTACGCGGCCCGCGGCATGAAGGACAAGTCTGAGGAGTTCGTCTCCGGCGGCGGCCGGGTGTATCTGCCGCTGGCCTGAACCGGCGCGGTGCGCACTCTTGGGTGATCGGGTCGGGGTGATCGACTCGGGTTCACTGATGTCGCGGTGTCCGGGCCGGTGGGACAGGCCGACATCAGTGAACCCGAGTGGATCAAGCAGGTAGGCAGGTCGATCGGCGTTCCGACGTGCCCGCGGGTGGGGTCACTCGCGGTGGTGCCGACCGGTGGAGCGCAGCGACCGGCGACCGTTGTCCTGCTCCGGCTCGTTGTCCGACACCGGCTTGCTCAGCCCGGCGACCCAGTCGACGAACTCCTCATCCTTTGCAGGCAGCGGCTCCACGTTGTCTGCCGCCACCTGGCTCTCCTCGTCGGCCCGGGACCGGTTGCGGCGGAAGAGGCCACCGAGCCGTCCTCGGCGGGAAGGCTGCTCGGCAACCTTGCCCGGCTTCGACGCGGCCGGTGTGGCGTCGGTGCTCGCCGACTGGTCGGTGCCGGCGTCGGTGTCGGCGTCGGAGGGCGTGCCGGCCGCGCCCGGCACGACCGGTGCGTCCGGCCGACTCGGGCTTCCAACGCGGGCGGCTGTCTCGCCGGTCGCGGCCGGGCTGGTCGGCGTCGTCCGATCCGCCGAACTGTCCGCTGCCTCCGCCTGTCCGGCGCGCCGGGTGGTGTCGAAGGCGTTCCAGGAGCTGGCCCGGCTCAGGTCCGGCATTGGCGCCCGGTGTCGGGGCCTCGGCGTCGGTCCGGTCGCCTTGTCCGACCCGGTCGGCGTCTCCGATGTCGCTGGCCCCGGTGCGGAGGTCTGCGGCGGCACCGTCCAGGCCGCGCTGACCGGCCAGTCCGAAGGTGCTGGTTTCCATCGGTCGGCGTCCGGGTCACCGGCGGCAGTGCTCCCGAACAACCCGGTGCCGGGACCGTCCTCGGTGGCGGCCGGCTCGTCGTCGGCTTCGCCCGCCCGCTGGGTTGCGGATGCGCTGGTCGGGTCGGCGGTGTTGGCCTTCGGGCTGGTTGCGGTGGTCGGGGTGCGCGGCGGGTTGGCGGCGTCGGCCTTCGAGCTGGTTGCGGCGGCCTCGCTGCGCGGCAGGTCGGCTGCCCCCGCCACTGCGCTACTCGCGGCCGGGGCGCGGGGAGGCTTGGTCGCTCCCGCCTTCGGGTCGGCTACTTCCGCCTTCGAGCTGGTCGCTTCCGCCTTCGGGCGGGGTGCTTCCTTCGGCACGGGCGCCTCGGCCGGGACGCGGGACGACTGGGCTGTTTCCGCCGCCGGGTCGGCTGCTTCCGTTCCGGCGGTTGCGGCCCGGGTGCGGGGCGGCTTGACCGCCTCGGCCTTGGCGCCGGCCGGTGTCGCCGTCGAACCGCTTGCGGCGGTCGGGGCGGCTGTCGTCGCGCCGCTTGTGGGCGGGACCACTGCTGTCGCGCCGCTCGTGGTGGTCGGATCGGCGTCGGTGCCCGGGCTCTGCTTGCTCGGAACGGGAGCGGCGGTGACCGTGCCAGAACCGGTGCTGTCGGCGGACCTGCCCGCCCGGGGGACCTTCCTGCTGCGGCCGGTGGCCGCCTCGTCGGCGGTATCCGACTCGGATGGCGCGGCGTCATCGACAGGGCCGGAGATCGCTGCACCCGGGCTGACCTTCGGCTTACGGACCCGGCGCGGCTTGCTCGGCACCGCCGCATCACCCGTACCGGCGTCGGCCGCGCTTGCGCTGGTGGTTCCGGTGCTGGCCGCTTCGGTGGCGGTCGTGCCGGTGCTGGTGGTTCCGGTGCTGGCCGTTCCCGCACCAGGCGTGCCCGTGGCGGTCGTGAGCGTGTTTGTTGCGCTGTCGGTCGGGGCGCTGGCAGGGCCGACTGTCGGGGTGGCGGCATCGGCGCGGCCGGCCTTGGCGCTGGCCGGGGTGGCGTCGGTGGGGCTGCTGACGCTGGTCGCGCCTGAGCGCTCGCTCTCGACCGGGGAGGTGACATCGTCCGGGATCGACCGGCGCGTCTGAGCTCCGGCGGTGAACTCGCCGGTCGGATCGGTCAGCCAGGCTGCGGGTTTCGCCGCAACGGCGGGGGTCGGGCCATCCTGGCCGCCCGTGGTGGACGCCGGCCAGTCCCAGTGGGCCGGGGTGGTGCGTACGCCATCGGAGCCGGCTGCGGCCCTCGGGCCTGCGACGACACCACCGACGGGCTTGGTGTCGGCGGTCGGGTCCGCGTCGGTGCGGTCGGTGGTGTCCGGGTCGTTCGTCGACTTCGCCGACGCGGTGCCCGGCAGGGCCGGGCCGGGGGGCAGTGGGCGCAGGATGTCGGACGGCTCGATCGCCTGCGAATCCGCGCTGCGAGCGCCGGTCGGCCAGCGCAGCAGCGCTGCGGCCGCCGCGCCGAGCGCACCGGCGAGGATCGCGATCAACGAGCCGTAATAGGGAGTGGCCTGGTAGCGGTCCACGGCGTCACCCGGGCCGGCGGTCAGGTACGCGAATGCCACCAGCACCGGACCGGCGACCCCGGTGGCCCCGCTGATCAGGGGTGCCTGGCCCCGCCAGCGAGCCAGCCCGGCGGTCGCCACGCCGGCAAGCAGCGCCACGATGGGCAGCAGGAGCAGCGACAGCCGTTGCGCGGCGTCGTCGGCCAGCCAGCTCGGCTCCAGGACGCCGAGCCGCACGGTCGGCAGCGGGCCGGTCGTGCCGAGCGACGGCAGGACCGAGATCAGCGCCAGCAGCCAGACCGCGCCGGCCACCGCGGCCATGTTCCAGCCCAGCTCGGGCCGGAACAGAACGGCGATCGCCGCGCCCGCCCCGATGACCGCACCGAGTACGGCGCAGATGCCCACCGCCCACACCGGGTCGACGGAGATCAACTCGGCGGCGCGGGCGGGCTGCATGCAGAGGGGAGCGATGACGGTGGCACCGAGCGCCGCCGCGCCACCGATCGCCAGCTGCCGGCCGGTGCTGACCGCCGGCGTGTCGCGGCGAGCGAGGCGTCCGGTCAGGACGGCGCCGACGACGGCGGCGTTCGCGGCGAACCAACCCACCCAGACGAGCTGGGTCGGCCACTGATTGACGGTCGTACCGGTGAAGGCGCCGGTCAGCCGGACGATGCCGAAACCGTACGCGACGCCGAGCTGGCCGGCTCCGGCCAGCACGCTCACCCCGAGCGCCGTGAGCAGCAGTCTGCCCCAGGTCCGAAAGGCCATGTCGGGCACGTTACGCACCCGGTACACCGAATCGCCACCGGCACGCCGCGCGACGCGCAGGCCCGCGCTCGGCGGGTCTACTTGAGTTCGACCAGCCGAGCCAGGTAAGTCGTGTCTCCGACATTGGTGAGCATATGTACCGCGCCCGGATCCCGGTAGACCACGCCGCCGGTGGGCTCGTCGGCGTCGATCCGGGTGCCGTCGATGGTCTGCACGACGTTCTTCGCGCCCTCGATCGCCACCACCAGGTAGGGGTGGTCGTGCCGGTGCAGCGGCTGCCGCTCGCCGGGTTCGAGGCGGATGTGCCAGACCCGGACCCGGTCGTTCTCGTACACGATCTCCTGGCCCACCGGCCCGAGTTCGGTTCCGTCGATCACGTCGGTCATCGTTCTCCGTCCAGTTGGGGGAGCACCTCGGCGGCGATCAGTTCGAGGTGGTCGAGGTCATTGAAGTCGATCAGACGCAGGTGGACCCGGGTGGCGCCGGCTGCGGCGAACTCGCCGATCCGCTGCGCGAGCTGCGCGGGTGAGCCGACCACCGGGTCCTCCGGAGGCAGCGCGCTCTTCTCGTGCAGGGGTGCGGCCCGCCGCTGGGCTTCGGCGTCGGTCCGGCCGATGGCCACGACGATCCCGGCGGAGAGCACCAGCGGGTCGCGCCCGGACTCCGCCCGCCCGGTGCGCTCGCATGCCTCAAGCACCCGGTCGTACGCCTTGGCGGTGTCCGCCACGGACTTGAACGGCATGTTGAACTCGGCGGCGTACCGGGCGGCCAGCTCGGGGGTGCGCTTGGGACCGCGACCGCCCACGATGATCGGGGGCCCGGGCACCTGCACCGGCTTGGGCAGGGCGGGCGCGTCCACGAGCCGGTAGTGGTCGCCGGTGAAGCTGTAGGTCTCGCCGGACGGGGTGCTCCACAGCCCGGTGATGACCTCAAGCTGCTCGGCCAGCCGGTCGAAGCGCTCGCCGACCGGCGGGAACGGGATGCCGTACGAGGTGTGCTCGCGCTCGTACCAGCCGGCGCCGATACCCAGGTCGACCCGGCCGCCGCTCATCTGGTCGACCTGCGCGACCATCACCGCGAGCGGGCCGGGCAGGCGGAAGGTGGCCGACGTCACCAGGGTGCCGAGCCGGATCCGCTCGGTCTCCCGGGCCAGCGCGGCGAGGGTCAGCCAGGCGTCCGTGGGGCCGGGGAGGCCCGGGTCGGCGCCCATCGACTGGTAGTGGTCGGCTCGGAGGAAGCCTTCGTACCCACAGGCCTCGACCAGCCGCGCGAACCGGAGTTGGGTGTCGTAGGTGGCGCCCCGGTTGGGTTCGGTGAAGACCGACACCCGCATGCTCATCGTCCTTCCGTGCTGGCCGTGGCCGGTTCGTCGCGTTCCATCAACAGCTCGTGCAGGTCGGCGCTGACTCGCGCGACGTCAGCCAGGTGGGCGTTGCGGCCGAGGGTGCGGGGCCGGGGGATGTCGACGTCGAGCACCTTGCGGATCCGGCCGGGGCGGGGGCTCAGCACGACCACCCGGTCGGCGAGCAGCACCGCCTCGTCGATGGAGTGGGTGACGAAGACGATGGTCGGCTTGTTCTCCATGTGCACCCGCTGGAGTTCGCCGGAGAGTTCCTCGCGGGTGAGCGCGTCCAGCGCGGAGAACGGCTCGTCCATCAGCATCACGCGGGGCTCACCGATCAGCGACCGGCACAGCGAGACCCGCTGCTGCATGCCGCCGGAGAGTTCGTGCGGCAGCCGCTTCTCGAACCCGGCCAACCCGGCCACGTCGAGCAGTCGCCGGGCCCGCTCGCGGTGCTTGGCGCGGCTCCAGCCGAAGATCTCCACCGGCAGGAGGACGTTGTCCAGCACGGTGCGCCAGGGCAGCAGCGCCGGCTTCTGGAACAGCATGGCGATGTCCTGGCGAGGGCGGGTGATCGGCGTACCGGCCACGGTGATCTCGCCAGCGGTCAGCGGGAGCAGCCCGGCGATCAGCCGCAGCAGGGTGGACTTGCCGCAGCCGGAGCGGCCGAGCACGGCGACGAACTCACCCTCGGCGACGTCGAGGTCGATGCCGCGCAGCGCCTCCACCCGGCCGGATCGGCCATCGAAGGTACGGGACACCCCGGACAGTCGGATCATCTCCGGCGCACCTCCGCTGAGTGGACGGTCAGGAATCCGACAAAGGCTAGCGGGCGTGTCTACGTATCGCACCGTCCGGGGTGGTCGTCAGGTTGTTTCCGTTCCGCAACCCGATATGCCTGGCGTCGCAACTGTGGGTTTCTCGTACGCTGTGCCCGCGAAGAGTCCCCTCACGACGGCGGTGCCCGGCTTCCACCCCTCCTGCCGGCCCGTCACGACAACCCCCTCCGGTGGCCCGTCGGCCCCGGTAGGAAAGGACATGGTGCTACTGATGAGAAGGCTGACCCGTACGGTCGCTACGGCCGCGCTGGCCACTGCCCTCGCTCTCGTTTCCGCCTGCAGCAGCGGGTCGGACTCGTCAGACGACGCCAAGGGCGGCAACGGCGGTGGGCTGGAAAAGGTGACCTACCTCACCTCTTTCGGTAACTTCGGCCGTGACTCCTACGCCTGGGTGGCAAAGGAGAAGGGCTTCTTCAAGGACGCCGGTTTCGACGTCGAGATCAAGCCCGGTCAGGGCACCGGTGGTGTGATCCAGACCATCGTCGGTGGCCAGGCCCAGTTCGGCCCGATCGACCTCACCGGCGGTCTGCTCCAGGTCGGCAACGGCCAGGCGAAGGACTTCACCGTGGTGGCCGCGATCCAGCAGCGCACCATGGCCGGCATTGCCACCGTCGAGGGCAAGAACATTGCCTCCCCGAAGGACCTGGAGGGCAAGAAGCTCGCCGACACCCCCGGGTCCGTGGTCCGCAACCTGTTCCCGACGTACGCCCGGCTCGCCGGTGTTGACGAGAACAAGGTGACCTGGGTCAACGGTGAGGCGCAGAACCTGATCAGCACGCTGGCCACCGGCCAGGTGGACGGCATCGGCCAGTTCGTCGTCGGTCAGCCGACGATCGAGGCGGTGGCCAAGAAGAAGGCCGTCATGCTGCCGTACAGCAACGTGATGCAGGACCTCTACGGCAACGTGCTGATCACCTCCTCCAAGATCGCCAAGGAGAAGCCCGAGATGGTGAAGAAGTTCACCGCGGCGCTGCTCAAGGGCCTGGAGTACAGCCTGGCCAACTCCAAGGAGGCCGGCGAGATCCTGAAGAAGAACGTGGAGGGCGCCAACCCGGTCGCCGCCGCCGCCGAGCTTGAGCTGATGGCCGCGTACGTGCGCTCCGGCAACACCGGCACCGCGATCGGCACCCTGGACAGCGGTCGGGTCGCCAAGAGCATCGCCATCCTGCAGGGCGCTGGCGCGCTGAAGCAGAACATCACCCCCGAGCAGATCATCGACTTCAGCCTCGCGCCGAAGGCCTGATCGTCCGGTCGTCACCAGGGGGTACGTTCCGCCGACTCCGGTGGGACGTACCCCCGTCGCTCGTCGGCCCCCTGGGGGCCGAGGATTTCGAGGAGGACAAGATGACCGACGTCCGGTCAGCGGATCCGGCGGTGGCGGCATCCCCACCCCCGGGCGCCGGCCCCGAGGCGGGGCGCGCGGGTCGAGGTGTCAGCCTCCGGGCCGGGGCCGGGGCGGCGCTGCCCGCGGCCGGCCTCCTGATCGCCCTGGCGGCGTGGTGGCTGATCGCCCGGTTGGAGCTGGTCCACCCCGCGGCTCTGCCACCGCCCGGTGCTGTGCTCGCCGCGTTCGTCGACAAGCCCGCCCAGATGCTGGAGCACACCTGGGACACCCTGCTGGAGATCCTGATCGGCTTCGCGCTCTCGGCGGCGGCCGGTGTCCTGATCGGACTCTCCCTGGCCAGCTCCCGCACGGTGGAGCGGATGTTCACCCCGCTACTGGTCGCGGTGAACGCGGTGCCGAAGATCACGCTGGGCCCGTTGTTGGTGGTGGCACTCGGCTGGGGTCAGAAGCCGATCCTGACCATGGTGTTCCTGCTCTGCTTCTTCCCGATCGTGCTCTCGACCGCGACCGGGCTCACCACCACGCCGGCTGACCTGGCCGAACTGGTGCGCTCCTGGAACGCCTCCCGCTGGCAGGCGTTCCGCAAGGTGCGCTTCCCGGCCGCGCTGCCGCAGATCTTCGTCGGGCTCAAGGTGGCCATGCCACTGGCCGCGATCGGCGCGGTGATCGGTGAGTTCCAGGCCGGCGAGAGTGGTCTCGGCTTCGTGATCACGCAGTACGCCGGTATCGGCGACACCGCCACCGCGTGGGCGGCGATCATGTTGGTGGCGCTGGTGAGCATCCTGCTCTACTCGGCGCTCGTGCTGAGCGAACGGATCGCCCTGCCCTGGGTCCGCGAAACCACCAGCAGCCGCTGACCCGCCGCACGCCGGAACGAAGAGGGCCGGCCTCCCCGTCGGGAGGCCGGCCCTCTATGCACGGTGGCCGGGAAGCGTTACCCCGCCAGGCGCCAGCGGCCGTTACGGGCGACCAACGTGGTGAGCGCCTGCGGCATCAGGCCGCTGTGGTTGTCCGGCGTCATTCGGATCGGGCCGGACAGGCCATCCATCTGGGACGTTTCGAGCACGTCCCGAAGGCCGTCGCGGTCCACCTTGCCGACCTCACCGCCGGCGCGCAGTTCCGCGTCGGCGATCAACTGCATGGCGTCCGCGGCGAAGGACGACGACCCGTTGTAGCCGCCGAAACGTGCCGTGTAGTCCTGGAACCACTGTCGTCGCGCCGCCTTGGCCGGCGTCGTCGCGATCACGTCGTCGATCACCATGGTCTGGGTGAAGATCAGCGTGGCCCGCTCGGTGGCCCTGGCTGCCTCGCCGAGGAAGAGGTCACCGGCCGCGCCCGCGTCGAAGAACAGCGACCCGCGGAAGGTGGTCTGCGAAGCGCTGGTGGCCGCCAGCGTCGCCTGCTCCGGCGGCGTCCAGAAGACGAGCGCGTCGGGCTTGCCCGACGTCAGCTGCCGGACCTGCTGACTGACGTCGGTGTCGGTGGTCTTGACCTTCTGCTCGCGCAGCGTGATTTTGGCCTTGTTCAGCTCGCTCCTGAGTGCGGTCGCGCCCTCCCGGCCGTAGTCGTCGTCGCTGACGAGCATCCCCACCTTGCGGAGGTTGTTGCGACGCAGTTCGGTGGTGAGTGCGGCGGCGCTGTCCACGGCGTTGGGGCCGAGCTTGAACACGTAGCGCCGCTCGGCGACCGGGCTGGCGATCGCGCCGGAAGCGGCGAGCGCAATGGTGGGAATCCGCTTCTCGTTGATGGTGCCGACCGCACCGACCGCGCATTCGTTACAGCCGCCCATGATGATGGCGCTGACTTGGGAATCGCTGCTGAAGTCGACGATGTTGCGAAGTGACTCGGCCGAGTCGGAACGGTTGTCCTTCACCTTCAGCTCGATCTTCCGGTTGTTCAGTGCTCCGGAGGAGTTCAACTGGTCCCTCTTGAGTTCCAGTGCGCGCTGGTATGCCCGCCCGACGGGGGCGGCGGCGCCGGAGAGTTCGAGGTCGGCAGCGATCACGATCGGACTCGTGTCCTGCTCCGCCCCGCCAAACTGGCAGCCGGTGAGCGTGGTGGCCACTACGGCCGATGCGAGCGCCGCGATGGTCGCGGAGCGGATGGGGCTCAACTCAGTCCTCCAGGTGCGGGCGCGGGCGCTGCCCGGTCACCGCCGCTAATCCGTCCTCAGTGGAGGACGGTATCTCCTCTGCCGTACGGTGTGCGCGAAGCCTGCAAAACCTTGCCAATGGCCGGCGCTGTGGTCAAGCGCGGACCCCGGCAGCATTCTCGGGACGGTCATCCCACATGCTGGGGTAACGCAATGTTTGCAAAAGCTCACTTTGCACACACGCGTGACCACTCTGGAGTTACATGCCCTGTTCAGGGGCTTGCGGAAATGAAGGTATCAGTTGCCCGGATCACGGGATGCGCTCCGTCCGACCGTTTCCTACCTCACTGCGGCTTCCCAAACCCGATCTTCTCTGATGAAATCGCGGCCGTGCCGCGCGTGGTCCCCTCCGCTTACGGCATGGCTCGGCGGCTCAGGCGGGGAAGAAACGACGGAGGCGATGTCGTGAGCACCGGACCGACGACCCTGCCCGCGCTCGGCGACAGCGCTCGGCGTCCCCGCCGAGGGTTGCCGAGACTGCGCGACGCCCGGATCCGGTCCAAGCTGGCCCTGATCCTGGTTGTCCCGGTGGCGGCGGTGATCGCGCTGGCGACGGTCCGCCTGGTCTCCATTGGCGAGGGTGCCTTCGACGCCACCCAGGCCCGATCGCTGACGGCCCTCTCCATCGACGTCAGCGCCCTCACCCAGGACCTTCAGGCCGAGCGGATGGCCGCCGCGGCCTACCTGGCCAAACCGAAGCAGGCGGCCGACGCGTACAACCTGCGGGTCCGCCAGACGCAGCAGCAGGTGGACGAGTACCGCGCCGAGCGAGGCCGGGTCGGCGAGGTGCCGACCGCCCTGCGCGAGCGGCTGGTCGCCATCGACGACCACCTGGCAACCCTGGACGGCACCCGCCAGCAGGTGCTGGGCCGCCAGCAGATGGCCGTTGCCGAGGCAGTGCTCCGCTACGGCGTGATCCTCACCGACCTAGTCTCGTACGGTGACGGCCTGGCCCAGTTGCCCGGCGACGAGAGCCTGGGGGACAGCCGGCGTGCGGTCTCCGCCTTCGCCCGCGCCAAGGCCTCCGTCGCCGAGGAGCAGGCGGTCGCCTTCACCGCGTTGACGGCGGGTCAGCTCGACTCGGAGCAGTTCTCGTCCTTCGTGGCGACGCTGACCGGTCAGCAGGAGGCCCTGGTCGCGTTCTCGCTGGCCGCCGACCCGGTGCAGCGCGCCCTGGTCGACAGCACCGTCTCCGGTGACGCGGTCGGCCTGGCCGACCGGGTGGCCACCGACATCACCCGCTCGGTCGGGCAGCGCCCGCTGGTCACCGCGCAGGACGCCACCGCCGCCATCGGCGCGGTCAACGACCTGATGCGCTGGGCCGAGATCCAACTGCAGGACCGCCTGCTCCAGCAGGCCGACGAGGCACGCTCGGACGTCATCCGGCAGGCCGTGGTCGAGTCGATCCTGGTGCTGCTGACCCTGATCATCGCCATTTCGCTGGCCGTGGTGCTGGCCCGCTCGCTCAACCACTCGCTGCGCCGGCTGCGTGAGGGCGCCCTCTCGGTGGCCAACCACGACCTGCCGGACGCGGTGCAGCGGCTGCAGACCATGGGCAGCGTGGGCGACGGCGGGGTGGAGGAGATCGTCCGCCAGGTCCGGGACCCGATCCAGCTCAACACCCGCGACGAGGTCGGTCAGGTGGCGTTGGCCTTCAACGTCGTCCACCGCGAGGCGGTGCGGGTCGCCGCCGAGCAGGCTGCGCTGCGTACCAGCGTCTCGGCGATGTTCCTCAACCTGGCACGTCGTAGTCAGACCCTGGTCGACCGAATGATCGGCGAGCTGGACGCGATCGAGCGCGGCGAGGAGGACCCGAAGAGGCTCGCGCAGCTCTTCGAGCTCGACCACCTGGCCACCCGAATGCGCCGCAACGACGAGAACCTGCTGGTCCTGGCCGGCGCCGACTCCGCCGCACCGCGCCACGACAACGCGCTGGTGGTGGACGTCCTGCGCGCCGCCCAGTCCGAGGTCGAGCTGTACAACCGCATCGAGTTCGGGACGGTCGACACCGACATCTCGGTGGCCGCGCACGCTGTCAACGACGTGGTACGCCTCGTCGCCGAGCTGCTCGACAACGCCACCCGGTTCTCGCCACCGAACACCACGGTGGTGGCCGACGGTCGCCGCATCCGTGACTACGTCCTGATCCAGATCGAGGACCGCGGGCTCGGCCTCACCGACGAACAGCTCGACTCGCTCAACCGTCGGTTGGCCGCCCCGCCGAGCGTCGACGTCGCCGCGTTCCGGCTGATGGGCCTGGCCGTGGTGAGCCGGCTCGCTTCCCGCTACGGCATCCGGGTCGAGCTGCGCCGCAACGTCGAGGGCGGCACCGTCGCCCAGGTGACGCTGCCCGCCGCCACGGTGGTGCTGCCCAGCAACCGGGGACGCGACCAGGCGCTCACGCGGCCGCGTCAACCGATGGCCGTGGAGCAGACGCCGCTCACGCCGGTCGGTCACAGCGAGCAGTTCGCCGGTGCCGCGACCTCGGCGGCGACGCTGCCTGACCAGTGGCGGAGCAGCCCACCGGCACCCGCCCAGTGGCAGTCCCCGCTGGACTCGCGGGACACCAACTCTCCGGTACAGGCGGGTGGCTACGCCGGCACCCGCTCGGCAGCTCCGGCGGCACCGGCCCCCGTCGCCCCGCTCCCGCCGGCGCGGCCCGTGTACAGCAACGGCGCGGGCGCCTCGGCGGGCAGCCCGACAGTGGCCTACCCGACCATCGATCCGCTGCCCCGGCGCGGCTCGACCCCGGACACCGCCGACGGGCGTGGCGCGACGCCGGGCCTGCCGGTCGGGCCGGTCGCCGGCCTCGGCGCGGTGGCACCGCCCGCCGCGCCCCCGGCACCTGCTGCTCCGCCGGTACCCGCCGCACCGGTCAGCACCCGGCCGGACTTCCCGGCCGAGGCGCCGATCTTCCGGGAGATGGAGGCGGTCTGGTTCCGGTCGCACGGCGACGACGCCACCGCGATCTTCACCCGACCCAATTTCGACGAGCCGGCCGACGCCGGCCTGCGCTCGGGCAACGGCGCTCAGTCGAGTGCCGGGTCCGTGCCGCCCGCCGCGCCGGCCCGGCCGAAACTGCCGACCCGTACCCCGGGCAGTTCCAACACCGACGGCACCAGCACGCCAAGTGCCGCAGGCCATGGCACCAGCACGTCGGGTGCCGCAGGCCATGGCACCGCGACCGGCGACGGCTTCGGAGCGCCGCCCGCGGCGCCGCCGTCGTACACGCCGCCTCCGGCGGCCCGACCGGCACCGGCCGCGCCCAGTGCGCCCGCGGTGGACCCGGGCGCCTGGCGGACGGCGGCCGACGAGGGCTGGTCCCGTGCGAGCAGGGCGGCCGAACCGGCTCCCGCCGGGACCACCCGTTCCGGGTTGCCCAAGCGGGTGCCGCAGCAACAGCTCGTGCCGGGCGGCATCGAACCGAAGAGCGGCCGGGACCGCAGCCGGCGGACCCCGGATGAAGTACGAGGTCTGCTGTCGGCCTACCACCGCGGTGTGCAGCGCGGTCGGACGGCCGGGACGGACCTGAACAGCACCTCGACCAAGGAGAGCCGATGAACAGGCCAGCTGCCATGCAGGACATGGGTTGGCTGCTCACCAACTTCGCCGACAGCGTGGCGGGTATCGCCCACGTGGTGGCGGTGTCCGCCGACGGGCTGCTGCTCGCGTCCTCCCGGGACCTGCCGGGGGACCGGGCGGATCAGCTCGCCGCGATCACCTCCGGTGTGGTGAGCCTGACCGAGGGCGCAGCCCGGATGTTCAGCGCGGGCGGGGTGTTGCAGACAGTCATCGAGATGGACAGCGGGTATCTCTTCCTGATGTCGATCAGCGACGGATCGTCGATGGCCGTGCTGGCCGCGCGCAGCTGCGACGTGGGCCAGGTGGGCTACGAGATGGCCCTGCTGGTCGAGCGGGTGGGTGCCGCGCTGGTGCCGCTGCCGCGTGACGCGGTGCGCTCCTAGCACCGGAAGACGGCGCTCGAACCGCGCGCCGAAGCAGGACGAAAGGCGGCACTGGCCGGGCTCTACAGTGGACGGGGAGGTGATCGGGAATGGACCAACGGCGCGTTGACCCGCGTGGCGCGCTGGTGCGTCCGTACGCGGTCACCCGGGGTCGTACCGAACCTCGGCAGGACATCGCCCTGGAGGCCGTCCTGACCGCGTCGCTCACCCAGGTTGCCGAGTCCCGCTTCGCCGGGCATGACAAGCACCGAATCGCCACGGTCTGTGAGGGCCGAGCACAGTCGTTGGCGGAGATCGCCGCGTACACCCGGATGCCGCTGGGCGTCGCCCGGGTGTTGGTCGCCGACATGGTGGCCGAGAGCCTGCTGACGTTACACACTGCTGCTCCCGCCGAGGGGTTCGAGGAGCGGATGGAACTGCTTGGAAGGGTGCTAAGTGGACTTCGCAGGCTATGACCCCGCTAGGGGGCGGCCGGGCCGGGGAATCGTCTCCGCGAAGATCGTCGTCGCGGGCGGCTTCGGCGTTGGTAAGACGACACTGGTCGGGGCGATCTCCGAGATCACACCGCTGACCACAGAGGCGTTGATGACAGCGGCGGGTGTCGGCATCGACGACCCGTCCAAGGTGCCGGGCAAGGAGACCACCACGGTCGCCATGGACTTCGGCCGTATCACGATGGCCCAGGACCTGATCCTGTACCTCTTCGGTACACCGGGTCAGACCCGCTTCTGGTTCATGTGGGACGAGATCATCCGAGGGGCGGTGGGTGCCGCCGTGCTGGTGGACACGCGCCGGATCACCGACGCCTTCGCCCCGCTGGACTACTTCGAGAACCGCAACCTGCCGTACGTGGTGGCCCTGAACCGGTTCGACGGTGCTCCCCAGTACGAGCTGGAGGAGGTCCGCGAGGCGCTGGCCATCTCGCCGCAGGTGCCGCTGGTGATGACCGACGCCCGGCACCGGGACTCGGTCAAGCAGGTGCTGGTGACGGTGGTCGAGCACGCCATGCTCCGCCTTGAGGCCGAGCACGGGCGGGGTTTCCCCACGCCTGTCGGCTGAGCCGTCGGGTCATGGCCGGCCGGCGCACGCCGGTCGGCCATGACGCGTCAGTCCACCCGGAGTCGGTAGCCGCGCTTCACCACGGTCTGCACCACGCGGGGTGCGCGCAGACCGGCCCGTAGACGGGCCACCGCCATCTCCACCGCGTGCTCGTCCGCGCCCCGGGGCAGCGTCCGCAGCAGCGCCGTGCGGGACAGCACCCGGCCGGGCGACTGGGCCAGGGCGCGCAACACGGCCATCGGGGCGGGCGCGAGTGGTCGCAACTCGCCGTCGATCACCGCAGCGTGCCCGCGCAGCGTGAGAAGGTGCCCGCCGGCCTTGAACGTCACGGTCCGGCGGGGCAACTCGTCGACGATCGTCCGCACCAGCGCCCCCAGCCGGGCCCGGCCCGGCGCGCTCACCGGCACCCCGCGCCGGAGCAGCGGCTCGGCGGTCACCGCGCCGACGCAGCTGGCGAGCACGTCGCCGCGGAACGCGGTGAGCAGCGCGTCGGTGCGGTCGCCGGCTGCCCGCAGCAGCGCCTCGGCCGCCGGTGCCGAGGTGAAGGTCACCGCGTCCACCAGTCGGCCGGCGATCAGGTCGATCAGCCGGTGCAGTGGCGCCGGATCGCTCGGTGGGGCCCAGCGATAGACGGGCACCTCGATCACTGTGGCACCGGCCGCCTCCAGCGCGAGGGTGCACTCGGGCTGTCGCTCACCGTGCAGCTGCATGGCGATCACCTGCCCGGCCACACCTCGCCGGCGCAGGTGGTCGACCACCTCGTCGCAGCTCTCCGAGGCCGGTGACCACTGGTCGTGCAGCCCGGCCGCACGGATCGCGCCGCGTGCCTTCGGGCCACGGGCAACCACGTACGAGCTGGCCAGCACCGAACGCAGCGGCTCGGCCAGCCCCCAACCCTCGGCCGCCTCCAGCCACCCGCGCATGCCGATGCCGGTGTTGGCCATCAGGATGTCCGGCGGCTGGTCGAGGCACGCGCGGGTCGCCTCGCGCAGCTCGGTGTCGTCGGACAGCGGCACGATCCGCAACGCCGGGGCGAGCACCACCCGGGCGCCCCGGCGTTCGAGCAGCGCGGCCAACTCGTCGCGCCGCCGGTCGGCGGTCACCCCGATGGTGAAGCCCGCCAGTTCTTCCCGCATCAAGCCTCCTGTCGCAGCCGCACCTCGACCAGCCCGTCGCGGCAACGCGCGTCGTGCCGTGCCACGGCCACCCCGGGCAGGTCGAGGCAGTGCCCGCTGCGCAGGTCGTACACCTGCTTGTGCAGCGGCGAGGCGACCGTCGGCACTCCGCCGCGGCTGCCGACGATGCCCCGGGACAGCACGTACGCCCCGGAGACCGGATCGCGGTTGTCGATCGCGAACAACCCGTCCGCGGTGCGGAAGAGGGCGATCTGTGCCCCGTCGACCAGGGCGGCGACCCCTCGGTCCGGTTCCAGGCGGTCGAGGGGGCAGACAGCGGTCCAGCTCAGCGTGGTGGTCAGGTTCATCGCCGTACCTCCGGTAGGCCCAGGGTGACCGGTTGCCGACGGTGCTCGAATCCGCCCGGGGGGTGCTCGCGCACCGGCACCGGTTGGCCGCGTTCCCGGGCGAAGGTGATGGACGGGTCGGGCACGTCGGGCGCGTTGACGAAGGAGGTGTAGCGGCGGAGCCGGTCCGGGTCGTCGAGCACGTCGCGCCACTCGTCGGAGTACGACGACACGTGCTGGGCCATCGCCGCGTCCAGTTCGGCGCAGAGCCCGAGCGAGTCGTCCACGATCACCGCGCGCAGGTGGTCGAGGCCGCCGTCCATCGCCTCGATCCAGCCGGCCGTGCGTTGCAACCGGTCGGCCGTGCGGATGTAGTAGATGAGGAACCTGTCGATCAGCGAGATCAGCGTGTCCGTGGACAGGTCGGTGGCGAACAGGTCGGCGTGCCGGGGGCGGAAGCCGCCGTTGCCGCCGACGTAGAGGTTCCAGCCGGTCTCGGTGGCGATGATGCCGAAGTCCTTGCTGCGCGCCTCGGCGCATTCGCGGGCGCAGCCGGACACCGCTGACTTGATCTTGTGTGGAGCCCGTAGCCCTCGGTAGCGCAGCTCCAACGCGACGGCCAGCCCAACCGAGTCCTGCACGCCGTACCGGCACCAGGTCTCGCCCACGCAGGACTTCACCGTCCGCAGCGCCTTGCCGTACGCGTGACCGGACTCGAAGCCGGCGTCCACCAGCCGCCGCCAGATCTGCGGCAACTGCTCCACCCGCGCCCCGAACAGGTCGATGCGCTGCCCACCGGTGATCTTCGTGTAGAGCTGGAAGTCCCGGGCCACCTCACCGATCACGATCAGCTTCTCCGGGGTGATCTCACCGCCCGGGATCCGGGGCACCACCGAGTAGCTGCCGTCGCGTTGCAGATTGGCCAGGAAGTGGTCGTTGGTGTCCTGCAACGACGCCTGCTCACCGTCGAGCACGTGGCCGCTGCCCAGCGAGGCGAGGATCGACGCCACCACCGGCTTGCAGATGTCGCAGCCGCGCCCCCGGCCGTGCTCGGAGACCAGCCGGGAGAAGGTGCGGATCCCGCGTACGCGGACGATCTCGAACAGCTCCCGTCGGCTGACGTCGAAGTGCTCGCAGAGGGCGCTGGACTGCGCCACACCGGCCGCGTCCAGGAGCTGCTTCAGCATCGGCACGCAGGAACCGCAGCTGGTGCCGGCCCTGGTGCACGCCTTCAACG
Organism: Micromonospora sp. M61; assembly: GCF_018070245.1. Taxonomy (NCBI): domain Bacteria; kingdom Bacillati; phylum Actinomycetota; class Actinomycetes; order Micromonosporales; family Micromonosporaceae; genus Micromonospora; species Micromonospora sp. M61. The sequence continues at coordinate 18,994 of NZ_JAGPYA010000057.1, forward strand.
CCGGCACGTCCGCGCAGCCGTCGGCGATGGCGGCGTCCACGTCGCCCCGGGTCACCGCGTTGCAGGAGCAGACCTGGGCGGCGGCGGGCAGCGCACCCGCGTCCGCCCCACCGCCGTCCGGGGCGAGCAACGCCAGCGGCGCGGCCGGCAGCGGGCCGCCCACGCTGGCCCGCAACGTCGGGTACGCGCTGGCATCACCGACCAGCACCCCGCCGAGCAGCGTGTGCGCGTCGTCGGAGAGCACCAGCTTCGCGTAGACCCGGGTGGCCGGGTCGGTGAACGTGACGTCCAGACAGCCTGGGGTGGTGCCGTGGGCGTCGCCGAACGAGGCCACGTCGACGCCGAGCAGCTTGAGCTTGGTGGCGGTGTCCGCGCCGGGGAAGGTGGCCGCGCCACCGACCAGCCGGTCGGCCACCACCTCGGCCGTCGCGTACCCGGGTGCGACCAGGCCGTGGCAGGTGCCGTCGACCGCCGCGCACTCGCCGATCGCCCAGATCCGCTCGTCGGTGCTGCGGCAGGTCGCGTCGACCAGCACCCCGCCGCGCGGGCCCAGCGGCAGCTCGGCGTCCCGGGCGAGCTGGTCCCGGGGCCGGATACCGGCGGCCACCACCACCAGCTCCGCGTCGAGCACGCCACCGTCGGACAGCTCCAGTGCGGCGACCGCCCCGTCCGGGCCGGGTCGGATCGCGCTGGTCGCCACCCCGAGGTGGGTCCGTACGCCCAACTCGTCGACGTAGCGCCGCAGCATCGCGCCACCGGCCTGGTCCACCTGAACCGGCATCAGCCGGGGCGCGAACTCGACCACGTCGGTGCTCAGGCCGAGCAGCCGCAGCGCGTTCGCCGCCTCCAACCCGAGCAGCCCGCCACCGATCACCGCGCCGACCCGCCGGCCGGAGGCGTATGCCCGGATCGCCGCCAGGTCGTCCAGGGTCCGGTAGACGAAGACCCCGGGCAGCTCCGCGCCGGGCACCGGTGGCACGAACGCGTACGAGCCGGTGGCCAGCACCAGCGCGTCGTAGTGGTACTCGCCGACGCCGGTGGTCACCACCTGCCGGACCCGGTCGATGGACGTGGCCGGCTCGCTCAGACGCAGCCGCACCCCGTCGTGCGGTGTGTACAGGTTGAGCTCGCTCTCACCCACCCCGTCGAAGTACGCCGAGAGCCGCACCCGGTCGTACGCCGGGCGCCGCTCCTCGGCCAGCACTGTCACCCGCCAGCGACCCTCCGGGTCACGGGCGCGCAGCGCGTCGACGAAGCGCTGCCCGACCATGCCGTTGCCGATGACGACCAGATCGCCGCCGCTCATCGCGTCACCTCCACCGATTCCGCCTGGCTCAGCCAGTCGACGATGCCGCCCACCGCGTCCCGGCACCCGCCGCATCCGGTGCCGGCGCGGGTCGTCGCCACCACTGCGTCGACAGTCCGGTCCCCGGAGCGCCAGCTCCGTACGAGTGCGCCCTTGCTCACCGTGTTGCACTGACAGACAGTGGCCGCGTCCGGCATCAGCGCCGGTGACGCGGCCGGAGTCGCGCCGACCGTGCCGAGTGCCCGGCCCAGCAGGAGCGCCCGCCGGTCGGCCGGCACGGGGTGACCACGGTCGAAGAGCTGGATCACCGTGCCGACGGCCGGGTTGTCGCCGAGCAGGATCGCGCCGATCAGCCGCTCGTCGCGGATCCGCAGCCGGGCGTATGTGCCCCGGGCCGGGTCGGTGAAGGTCAGTTCCTCACCCGGCCCGCCACTGACCGCGTCACCCATCGAGGCCAGGTCGATCCCGGCGGCCTTGAGCCGGGTCACCACCGGCTGGGGCCGGTACCGCGCGAGCGGGTCCGTCCCGGCCAGCACGTCGGCAAGCACCCGGGCCTGCGCCCAGGCGGGTGCGACCAGCCCGGTGAGCACACCGTCGTGCTCGGCGCAGTCGCCGATCGCCGAAATGGACCGGTCGTCGGTGCGGAGCCGGTCGTCCACCACCACGCCGCGCCGGACGTTCAGCCCGGCGGCCCGCGCGAGGGCGGTGTCCGGGCGTACGCCGCAGGAGAGCACCAGCAGGTCGGCGCGCAACGTCCGGCCGTCGGCCAGGTCGAGGCGTACGCCGGTGGCGTCGGCGGCCACACCGGTCGCCGGCACCGCGAGCTGCACGGTGACGCCGAATCCGGCGAGGGTGCCGGCGAGCACCGCACCGGCCGTCGGGTCGAGCTGCCGTTCCATCAGGTGTTCCCTCGGGTGCACCACTGTGGTGGCGAGCCCTCGGCTGGCCAGCCCTCGTGCGGCCTCCAGGCCGAGCAGCCCGCCGCCGAGCACCAGCGCGGTGCGCGCGCCGTCAGCCGCGGCGAGGATCCGCCGGCAGTCGTCCAGGGTTCGGAACGGGACGACCCGCTCCGGCAGGTCCGCCGGGTCGAGGCCGGGCAGTGGCGGCACCACCGCGCGTGCGCCCGTGGCCAGCACCAGGTGGTCGTATCCGATCCGTTCGCCGTCGTCGGTACGGACCTCCCGGGCGTACCGGTCGACGGCGGTCACCGGTACGCCGCTGCGCAGGTCGATGCCGTGCCCGGCGGCCTCGGTCAGCTCCACGTCCGGCTCGTCGATCCGGCCGGCCAGCAGGGTGGAGAGCAGGATCCGGTTGTACGCGCAGTGCGGCTCCGCCCCGAGCACTGTGACCTTCCGGTCCCCTTCGCGGGCGTGCAGCTCGCCTGCGAGGCGGGCACCTGCCATTCCGTTGCCGACGATCACCACCCGGGCCGTCATGCCTTCTCCACCCGTACCGCGCAGATCTTGAACTCGGGCATCCCGGAGATCGGGTCCACCGCGTCGTTGGTGACCGAGTTGGCCCGTCCCGCACCCGGGTAGTGGAACGGCGCGAACACGGTGTCCGGTCGGATCCCGGCGGTGAGGCGCGCCGGGGCGCACAGCTCACCCCGGCGTGAGGTCACCCGCACCGGGTCGCCGTCGCCGATGCCCAGCCGGGCGGCCAGGTCGGGGTGCAGCTCGACGAACGCCTCCGGGGCGGCGCGCCGCAGCGCGGGCACCCGGCGGGTCTGGGTGCCGGACTGGTACTGGGCCAGCACCCGGCCGGTGGTGAAGTGCAACGGGTACGCGGAGCAGACCTCCTCGGCGGCCGGCCGGTGGTCGACGGGGTGGAACCGGGCCCGGCCGTCCGGGGTCGCGAACCGCTCGGCGAACAGCCGTGGTGTGTCCGGCCCGTCCTCGGTCGGGCAGGGCCACCAGACGCCGTCGTCGCCGTCGATCCGGGCCCAGCTGATGCCGGCGTAGTCGGCGATCCCGCCGGCGGAGGCGCGGCGCAGCTCGGCGAAGACGGCGGCCGGGTCGGCCGGGAACCGGGCTGCCGCCTCGGTGGCCGCGGCCTCGTCGGGGGCCAGTCTCGCCGCGAGGGCGGAGATGATGTCCAGGTCGGTCCGGACGTCCGGTGGGGGTGGGCGCAGCGCCCGGCGACGCAGCACCCGACCCTCCAGGTTGGTCATGGTGCCGTCCTCCTCCGCCCACTGCGCGGTGGGCAGCACCACGTCGGCCAGCGCGGCCGTCTCGGAGAGCAGCAGGTCGGCGACGACCAGCAGGTCGAGATCGCGCAACCGGCCCTCGATCCGGGACGCCCGAGGCGCGGAGACCACCGGGTTGGAGCCGAACACCAGCAACGCGCGGGGGCCGTCCGGTGTGCCGAGCGAGTCGAGCAGTTGGTAGGCCGGCACACCCGGGCCGGGCAGCTCGTCGGCCGGCACCCCCCAGACACCGGCCACGTGCTCCCGGGCCGCCGGGTCGTCGATCCGCCGGTAGCCGGGGAGCTGGTCGGCCTTCTGCCCGTGCTCCCGCCCGCCCTGGCCGTTGCCCTGGCCGGTGAGGCAGCCGTACCCCGAACCGTCGCGGCCGGGCAGGCCGAGGGCGAGGGCGAGATTGACGTACGCGGTGACCGTGTCGACGCCCTTGGCGTGCTGCTCGGCGCCGCGCGCGGTCAGGATGATCACGCGACCGCCGGTGCCCAACGCGCGGGCGGTCTCTTCCAGGTCGGCCACCGGCACACCGGAGAGCTGCTCTGCGCGGGCCGGCCACCAGGCGGCGACGCTGCGGCGGACCGCCTCGAAGCCGGTGGTGCGTTCGGCCACGTAGGACCGGTCGACCCACCCCTCGGTGAGGGCGATGTGCAGCAACGCGTTGGCCACCGCGAGATCGGTGCCGGGCAGCGGTTGCAGGTGCAGGTCGGCCTGGCGGGCCGTGGCGGTGACCCGGGGGTCGACGACGATCAGCCGGCCGCCGCCCCGGCGCTGTTCGGTGAGCCAGCGCACCAGCGGTGGCATGGTCTCCGCCGGGTTCGCGCCGACCAGCAGCAGAGTGTCGGCCCGGCCCAGGTCGGCCAGCGGGAACGGCAGCCCACGGTCGATGCCGAAGGCGCGCATCCCGGCCGCCGCCGCCGAGGACATGCAGAACCGTCCGTTGTAGTCGATGTGCCGGGTGCGCAGCCCGATCCGGGCGAACTTTCCCAGCGCGTACGCCTTCTCGTTGGTCAGGCCGCCGCCACCGAAGACGGCGACCGCGTCACGGCCAGCGTCCTGCTGGACCGCGCGGATGCCGGTGACGACCCGGTCGAGCGCGGCGTCCCAGCTCGCCGGGCGCAGCTCACCGGTGGCCGGGTCGCGCAGCAGGGGAGTGGTCAGCCGCTCCGGGTGGTCGAGCAGCTCGGCGGCGGTCCAACCCTTCTGGCAGAGCCCGCCCCGGTTGGTGGGGAACTGGCGGGGGTGGACCGAGACCCCGGTGTCGTCCTCGCGCAGCGTCATGCCGCACTGCAGCGCGCAGTACGGGCAGTGCGTCGCCACCTCCCGGGGCGCCAACCCCGGTCGAGTTGCCGACCATGCACCGTCTGTCATGTCGGCAAAGCGTGCCGCCGGGCGGTTTCCGGTCCGGGTCTCTTCTGTTTCGGTCCTGTCAAGTGGGGCTCACACCGCACGCGGGCACGGCAGAGGACGGATGGTCGCCAGCGATCGCTGCCCCGGCGCGGCTCGACCCCGGACATCGCCGTTCCGGCTCCGTTGCGGCGGAATCCGCTGTGACTTCGCGTGCGGTGGGAGGTGCGAGCCGGAGCCTTTGGAGCTGAATCGCTGACGACATCAGCGTCGTTCATTGGCTTATAATGTGGGAAAGTTGTCTCACTAATTGGGAGAGCGCGATGAGCGTGACGGACGTCTTCGACGCGGTGGCCGGCACCTACGACGAGGCGCGCAGGCGGCTCGTGCCCTGCTTCGACGCCTTCTACGGCACGGCGGTCGAGGTGGCCGCGCCACCGCTGCGGGCCGCGCTCGCCGCCGGTCGTACGCCGGAGGTGTTGGACCTGGGCGCCGGCACCGGCCTGCTCTCGCTGCTGCTGGCCGCCGCGGTGCCCGGTGTCCGGCTGACCCTGGTCGACGGGGCGCCGGCGATGCTCGCCCGCGCCACCGAGCAGTTGGACGCCCGGTCGGTGCCGCACCGGACGGTCCGGGCCGACCTGGCCGACCCGCTGCCCGCTGGCCGGTACGACGCGGTGGTCAGCGCGCTGGCGATCCACCACCTCGACGACGAGGGCAAGCGGACGCTGTACCGGAGGGCTGCCGGCGCACTCGCGCCCGGCGGGGTGTTCGTCAACGCGGAGCAGGTCGCCGGCCCGACTCCGGAGTTGGACCGTCGCTACGACGAGGTGTGGATGCAGCGGATCACCGAGCTGGGCGCGTCCGGTGAGGAGATCGCCGCATCCCGGGAGCGGATGCGGCACGACCGGCCGGCGACGGTCGGCGACCAGTGCCGGTGGCTCGCCGAGGCGGGCCTGATCGACGTCGACTGCTACTTCAAGGAGTGGCGCTTCGCGGTGTTCGGCGGCCGGGCCCGGTGAACATCGCCGGTATGTGCGTTTCGGCGGCGGGGGGCGAGCCGGCGGTCGCGTGGATGACTGTCGGTCACACCGGTGGGTAGTCTCAGCGGCATGACTGCCAAGGTGACTCTGTCGTTTACCGACGAGACGATCGAGGAGGCCCGGCGGTTCGCCAAGCGCGAAGGGCTGTCGCTCTCCGCATGGATGGACCAGGCCGCCCGCGAGAAGGCGCTGCGCGAGGTGTTCACCGCGCACGCCGCAGCCGTGGGCCGCGCCGGTCTGGACCTGGAGTCCGCCGCTCTCGCCGACGCCCGCGAGGCGGGCATGGTCAACGATCTGCTCTCCGGCGGACGACCGCGTGCTGCGTAGGGGAGAGGTCTGGCGCATCGAGGGCGCCCGGGAACGCCTCGGCCTCGTGGTCAGCTCGGACGTCTACAACTCCACCGACGTACCCATCGTGATCGTGGTCGAGGTGGTGGAGGAGTCGCTGCTGCGCGACTCGCCGCTCGCCGTGTCGATGGGCCGGTACGTGGTGATGCCCGACCGCATCTCCTCGCCCATGAAGAAGTGGTTCACCGACTGCGTGGACGTCGCCGACACCGACACCATGATCCGGGTCGGCCGTGCGCTGCGCATCCTGCAACAGCTCTGAGCACCGACCTCACCACCGCCGCCGGCCCGTGGTGCGGTCCCCGTTTCCGGGCCGACCCGCGACGGGCACTGCCAGGTAACCGGGCGTTCCTAGCGTTCCTCCTCGTCACATCGACGAGGAGGAGCCGCCGTGAGCACGCTCACCAGCACCGCAGTCACCACCCGGCCGCCGGCTGCCACCGGGCGCGCGCGCCGGCTCGACGACTGGCGCCCCGAGGACCCCGACTTCTGGCGGGTGACGGGCGCGCCCATCGCCCGGCGCAACCTCTGGGTCTCGATCTTCGCCGAGCACGTCGGCTTCTCGGTGTGGAGCCTCTGGTCGGTCACCGTGCTCTTCCTCGGCCCCGCGTACGGCATCGACCCGGCCGGGAAGTTCCTGCTCACCGCCGTGCCGGCCGCACTGGGCGCGGTGCTGCGCCTGCCGTACACGCTGGCGGTGGCGCGCTTCGGCGGGCGGCGCTGGACGATCATCAGCGCGCTCCTGCTGCTGGTGCCCACGGTGCCGATGACGGTGCTGCTGGAACCCGGGGTGTCCTACTCCACGCTGATGGTGCTCGCCTGCCTGACCGGCGTCGGTGGCGGCAACTTCGCCTCCTCGATGGCGAACATCAACCTGTTCTACCCACAGCGGCTCAAGGGTCGGGCCCTCGGGCTCAACGCCGGCGGCGGCAACCTCGGCGTACCCGCGGTGCAACTGGTCGGGTTGGCGGTCCTCGCCACCGCCGGTGCCGCGTACCCCCGTCTGGTGCCGGCGGTCTACCTGCCGCTGATCGTGCTGGCCGCGCTGGCCGCGGCCCGCTGGTTGGACACCGTGCCCGGGGCGCGCAACGAGCCGGGCGCGCTGCGTGAGGCGGCCCGCGACCCGCACACCTGGGTCATGTCGGTGCTCTATGTCGGCACCTTCGGCTCGTTCATCGGGTTCGGTTTCGCCTTCGGTCAGGTGCTCCAGCTCCAGTTCGCCGAGCGGTTCCCCACCCCGGTCGACGCCGCCTGGCTGACCTTCCTCGGCCCGCTGGTCGGTTCGCTGATCCGCCCGCTGGGCGGGCACCTGGCCGACCGGTTGGGCGGTGCCCGGGTGACCTTCTGGAACTTCGTGGCGATGGCGGCCGGCGCGGGCACCGTGCTGTACGCCGCCCGGGAACGGTCGTTCGGGCTCTACCTGGCCGGGTTCCTCGCCCTGTTCGTCTTCTCCGGCATCGGCAACGGCTCCACCTACAAGATGATCCCGGCGATCTTCCGGGCCCGGGCGGCGGACGCCGTGACGTCGGGTCGCCGCGATCCGGAGGCCGCCGCGCGGTGGGCGCGGCGGATGACCGGTGCGCTGATCGGCATCGCGGGTGCCGTCGGGGCGTCCGGCGGGGTGCTGGTCAACATCTCGTTCCGACAGTCGTTCCTGAGCTCCGGCAACGCCGACGCCGCCTACCTGGCCTTCATCGGCTGGTACGCGTTGTGTTTCGTGGTCACCTGGGTCGTCTACCTCCGGCCGAGGGCCGATCGGCTCGCCAACGTGTGAGCTGGGCCACGGCTGGCGTGTCGCCGCGCACGAGCGCACCCCCGTTTTGACCTGCGGACGGGGCGCCGGGTATCGTTGCCTGCTGTTGTACGACATCCAGAGGCGTGCCCCATCAGGTACGCTTGGTCGTTCGTGCGCGCTGGTCCGGCCTGCAAGATCTGGTCACCTCGGCGCGCGACCCCAGACCGACGACGAGACAAGGTAGACCTGTGCGTACGTACAGCCCGAAGCCGGGTGAGATCGAGCGTCAGTGGCACGTCATCGACGCCTCTGATGTCGTGCTGGGCCGCCTGGCCACCCACGCCGCCACGTTGCTGCGTGGTAAGCACAAGCCGACTTTCGCGCCGCACGTCGACACGGGCGACTTTGTCGTCATCGTGAACGCGGGCAAGGTTGCGTTGACCGGCAACAAGCGCCAGACCAAGGTTGCTTACCGCCACTCCGGTTACCCGGGTGGTCTGAAGCAGATTGGCTACGAGGAGCTGCTGACCAAGCGCCCCGAGCGGGCCATCGAGCTGGCCGTGAAGGGGATGCTCCCGCACAACAAGCTCGGCCGTCAGCTGATCAAGAAGCTGAAGGTCTACGCCGGTGCCGAGCACCCGCACCTCGCGCAGCAGCCGGTGCCGTTCGAGATCAAGCAGATCGCGCAGTGAGCGCGGGCGAAGGAAGCAGCATGACCGACATCACCGAGACCGAGGTCGCCCCGGAAGCCCCTGAGGCCACCGAGGCGCCGGCGCCCGTCGCCCGCGCGCCTCGCGGTGACCGGCCGATCCAGACCGTGGGCCGCCGCAAGCAGGCCATCGTCCGGGTCCGTATCGTCCCGGGCACCGGCAAGATCACCTGCAACGGCCAGGACCTCGAGGCGTACTTCCCGAGCAAGGTGCACCAGCAGCTCATCAAGGACCCGCTGGTCACCGCCGAGAAGCCCGAGCAGTTCGACGTCATCGCCAACCTGCACGGCGGCGGCACCACCGGGCAGGCCGGCGCGCTTCGGCTGGGCATCGCCCGCGCGCTGATCATCAACGACCCGGACGACCGCCCGGCCCTGAAGAAGGCCGGCTTCCTGACCCGGGACGCCCGGGTCAAGGAGAGCAAGAAGTACGGCCTCAAGAAGGCCCGTAAGGCTCCTCAGTACTCGAAGCGCTGATCTTCAACAGCGCGTTGTACTTCTGACGGACGGCCGGTCCGCCTCCCCGCTAGGGGGAGGTGGGTCGGCCGTTCCGCTTTCTCCTCATTGGCAGTGCTCATCGGAGGTTGGCGGGTATGGGTCGGTTGTTCGGCACGGACGGCGTACGCGGGCGGGCAAACGCGGATCTCACACCGGAGTTGGCGTTGGCGCTCGCTGTGGCCGCCGCGCACACGCTCGCCGAGACGGACCGCAGCCACCCGCCGCTCGCCGTCGTCGGTCGGGACACCCGGGCCAGCGGCGAGATGCTGGAGGCGGCCGTGGTCGCCGGTCTGACCAGCGCCGGCGCCGACGTGGTGCGGGTCGGCGTGCTGCCGACCCCCGCGGTGGCGTTCCTCACGGCAGAGACCAAGGCCGACCTCGGGGTGATGCTCTCCGCGTCGCACAACCCGATGCCGGACAACGGCATCAAGCTCTTCGCCGCCGGCGGGCACAAGTTGCCCGACGAGATCGAGATGCAGATCGAGGCGGCCGTCGAGACGAACGCCACCACCGCCTGGGACCGCCCGGTGGGTGCCGGCGTCGGCCGCGTGCACGACCTTCTCGACGGCGCCGACCACTACGTCCAGCACCTGGTCAGCACCGTGCCGCACCGGCTCGAAGGCATCAAGGTCGTGGTCGACTGCGCCAACGGCGCCGCCGCCGAGGTCGCCCCGGTCGCCTACCAGGAGGCCGGCGCGGAGGTCATCGCGATCCATGCCGAGCCGAACGGCCTGAACATCAACGACGAGTGCGGCTCCAACCACATCGAGGCGCTGCGTGAGGCCGTGGTCGAGCACGGCGCCCACCTGGGCATCGCCCACGACGGCGACGCCGACCGTTGTCTGGCGGTCACCGCCGACGGCGACGAGGTGGACGGCGACGAGGTGATGGCGATCCTCGCGCTGGCCATGCGGGATGCCGGCACGCTCACCCAGGACACCCTGGTGGCCACCGTGATGAGCAACCTCGGGCTGCGGCTCGCGATGTCCGCGCAGGGCATCCGGCTGATCGAGACCAAGGTCGGTGACCGGTACGTGCTGGAGGAGCTGCGCGCCTCCGGGCTGGCGCTCGGCGGTGAGCAGAGCGGTCACATCGTGATGCCCGCCCACGCCACCACCGGCGACGGGGTGCTCACCGGCCTGCACCTGATGGCCCGGATGGCGGCCACCGGCAAGTCCCTCGCCGAGCTGGCGTCGGTGGTCACCAAGCTGCCCCAGGTGCTGATCAACGTGCCGGTCGGCGACCGGACCGTCGGTGCCGCCGCGCCGGCCGTGCGCGCCGAGGTCGAGCGGGCCGAGGCGGAGCTGGGTGAGACCGGCCGGGTGCTGCTGCGCCCGTCGGGCACCGAGCCGCTGGTCCGGGTGATGGTCGAGGCGGCCACCGAGGCGACCGCCCGTGAGGTCGCCGAGCGGATCGCCGAGCTGGTCCGCACCGCCAGCCCTGTCGGCTGAAACCGCCGGCCCGGCTACGGCTGTGCCGTCACAGCCGTAGCCGGGCCGCCCGTTCGTACGTCTCGGCCGCGTCCTCGCCGTCGGTGAGGTCGAGGTCCTCGGTGACACGTCCGTCGTTCAGGCGGATCAACCGGTCGCAGCGGGCGGCGATGGCCTGTTCGTGGGTGGCGAGCAGGATGGTCATGCCGTGCCGGTCGCGAAGGTCGAGCAGCAGGTCGAGGATCTGCCCGCCGGTGGTGGAGTCGAGGTTGCCGGTGGGCTCGTCGGCCAGCAGCAGACCCGGTGCGCCCATCAGTGCCCGGGCGATGGCCACCCGTTGCTGCTGGCCACCGGAGAGCTGCGCCGGGAGGGCCCGCTCCCGCCCGGTCAGACCGACCGCGTCGAGCAGCTCCCGGGCCCGTGCCGCGTGGTCGGCCCGGCCGCGCTGCGGCAGCACCGGGGCGATCACGTTGTCCAGCACGGTGAGCGCCGGCAGCAGGTGGTAGCGCTGGAAGACGAACCCCACCCGCTGCCGGTAATGGGCCAGCGCGGCTCGGCGCAGGTTGTTGACCACCACGCCGTCGACGACGACGGAGCCCTCGTCGGGTTGCTCGATCGCACCGATGAGGTGCAGCAACGTCGACTTTCCCGACCCGCTCGGCCCGGTCAGCGCCACCACCGAGCCGGCCGCGATGGTCAGGGACACGTCGTCGACCGCCGTCAACCGGTCCGCACCGCTGCCGAATCCTCGTACCAGGTGGTCGACCGAGATCGCACTGCCGCTCTGCTCGCTCATGGTCTGCTACTCCTCTGCCAGTAGTCGGGCGGGCCGCAGACGCGGCAACAGGGCGGCGGGCACCAGTGCGGCGACAGTGCTCACCAGGGCGCCCGCCAGCGCGACCAGCGCGGCCACCAGGAGCAGCGCTCCCGGAATGGTGCCGATCAGCCAACCCGCGCTGGCCAGGCCGACCGCCGCGCCGGTCGTCGACCCCACGAGCCCCAGCGCCAGACCCTCGTAGCCGACCAGCCGGCCGAGTTCGGCGTCCGTCCAGCCGATCGCCCGCAGGGTCGCCAGCTCGGCGGCCCGGTCACGGATGTTCAGGTAGAGCACGTCCGCGACCGCCGCGGCGCCGAGCAGCACGGTGGCCGCGGCGGCCACGGTGTCCGCGCCGCGGACGCTCAGCGAGACCACATCGCCGAGCAGACTGCCGACGATCGCACCCCGGAACGCCCACGCGGCGGCACTGACCAGCGTCAGCGCGGCCACCCCGATCGCCAGCGCGCCGGCGCCGAGGAACGTGCGTCCGGGGGTGCGGGCCAGGTTGACCAGGGCCAACCCGAAGAGGGTGCGGGGCCGGCGTACCCAGCCGGCGGGAGCGACGATCGGGCGGAGGGCGGCGGCCGGGTGGGCGCGCGCGGCCCGCAGCGCCGGCACCAGGCCGGCGGCCAGCGAGAGCAGCAGGGCAATGGGTACGGCCAGGGCCGACCGCCGCCAGTCGACGTCGATGCCGAGCGCGATCCCGAGCGGGACCGCGAGGGCCAGTGAGAGCAGACCCGCGATGAGCCCGAGCAGAGCGACCTCGCCCAGGATCAGCGCCGCGATGCGGCGGACCGGCCAGCCGAGACAGGAGAGCACCGCCAGCTCGGAGCGTCGGTCCCGGACGGCCGCGCTGACCGCGTTGGCGAGGAACAGCACGCAGACCACCAGCACCAGCACGAAGAGCACCAGGCTCTTGCGGTCCACCGCCTGGGTGATGATCGAGGCCACGCCGAGTGCCGACCAGCTCTCGGTCAGCCGCAGCATCGGCCGGCCGAACGAGCCCGCGGGCAGCTCCACGGTCTGCGGTGCGGGCGACGAGCCGAGGGTGATGTCGACGTCCAGCCCGGTGCGCGCCGCGATCTGCTCGGCGATCAGCCGGACCCGTTCGGCCGAGCGCTCGCTGTAGCCGCCGACGTCGGCCACCCGTACCCGGATCGCGCTGATCGGGGCCTTGGCCTGTGCCCCGCCCCCGCCCTCCAGGAGTTTCGGGACGCTGCCGAGGTTGGTGAGGAGCAGCGGCGGCGCCGACAGGTAGCCAGCGGGGTTGCCGCTGGGTGCCAGCGGCTGACCGCCAAGCGCTGCCCGGCTGCGGTCGTCAGCACCCTGTGCCGTCGGCGCCTGGTAGGTCTCCAGCGGCAGTTGGCCGAGGTCACTGAAACCGGCCAGCCGGCCCGGGTCGAAGACACCGACGGCCCGCCAGAAACGATTGGCCGTGCTTCCGCCGGTGGGTAGCGGCAGCGCCCGTATCGATCGGGAACCGGTGTCGTCGGCCAGCCAGGGCCGGGGCAGTGGGTTGTACGCCTTCTCCTGGCCGTACACCTCCGGGTTGCCGGGCGGCTGCGCACGGGCCCGCAGGGTGCCGTCGGGCAGCCGGTCGTACTGCACGTCGCTCGACTGCACGACGCTCTGGAGTTGACCGACGCAGCACCCGCCCGGCGACAGCTCCTCGGTCAGCATCGCCTGGTGCCCGGCGGTGAGGTCGTACCGACCGGACCCGGCCGGAGTCCCGCCAGGGCGGCTCAACGTCTTCTCCAGGTCGATCGCCTCCACCCCGGCGGGGCTGATCGCGAGTCGGGTGAACCTGGCTGCCAGCGACTCGTCGATGAAGGGTCGGTTGGTGACGAGGACCGGGACCTCGTAGTTGTCCGCTGTGCCCCGGCGGTTGACGGCGACCGTGTCGTCGGTGCGCACGGCCCGACCGGTGACCACGGCCTCGTCGAGGCCGACAAGTTGTTGCTCGGCCGTCGGGTCGACCGCAGCCAGGAGGAACGGCACGGTCAGGTCGTACGCCATCACCAGCCGGTCGGAGGGTGTGGAGGAGCCGTCCCGGTCGGTCGCGAGGATGTACGAGTCGGCTTGGAACCGGCCGTCGGGCAGCAGTTGGACGGCGTGCAGGGACCAGTCCTCGCGCTCGGAGTAGGTTCCCGGGTTGCCCAGCAGCCCGTATCCCGGGTCGCAGATGGGAAGGCTGCGCCCGTCCGGCTGCACCTCGCGCGGGGTCGGTCCGCAGGTGTCCGACCAGGAATAGGACCGCCCGTCGGAGTACGGGACGGCTTCACTGTCGGTTCCCCAGTCGATCCGGGGGTAGATCAACGGCTTCGTGGTCACGTACACGTACCGGGGTTTGCCCGGTGCGCTGGAGAGACCACGTTCGGCGTGGAAGGTCGGGTCGACCCGGATGACCTGGCGATCCAGCGAGCGGTCGACGGCCTCGGTGAGGTCGATCGGCGTCGGCAGCAGGGTGGTGGAATAGCCGAGCATCGCGATCGGTGCCGCCACCTCGATGCCGGGGACTGCCCTCACCTGCTCGTACTGCTGGGTGGTGATGCCGCCGAAGAGCCCGGAGAGATAGTTGGGGCGGACCAGCCCACGCTCGGCTTCGAGCGGAGTGCGGGTCCCCTTCGGACGGACCAGGATCTCGTAGGCGACCCGGGTGTTGCGCTCGACAGTGCCGGTGACGTCCAGGCGAGAGGTGGTGGTGGCGCCCGTCAGGACCACGAAGCCGGTGGTGGCCACCAGCACGCCGATCACCAGCGCCACCGACCGCCCCGCACGGCCGCGCAGCTGTCTCCAGATGAAGCCGAGCATGTCGCGCCTCCCCGTGTGCTGTCTCCCACTCTGCGCGATACATTGTGACAATGCAAGGCCCGTACCGGAGGTGACATGGCGATCCAGCACGCTGTCCTCGCCCTGCTCGCTGGTGGCCCCAGCCACGGCTACCAGCTCAAGGGATCGTTCGAGGCCGCCGTCGGCCCGCAGTGGGGGCCGCTGAACATCGGCCACCTCTACCAGATCCTCGACCGGCTCTCCCGGGACGAGCTGGTCGTCGCCGAACGGCAGCCGCAGCCGATCAAGCCGGACCGGGTGGTCTACGAAATCACCCAGGTCGGCCGCGCCGAGCTGGCACGGTGGCTGGCCGAGCCGAGCCCGCGCAGCGGGGGATTCCGGGACGACTTCTTCCTCAAGGTCACCGCCGCCGCCCGGTCCGGCTCCGCGGCCACCGTGCGCGCGGTGCTCAGCAACCAACGCGGGCACCTGCTGCGCGAGTTGCGCAATCTGGACGGCCTCCGGCGTGCCGCCGAGGACCCGGTGGTCGGGTTGCTGCTCACCGCGGCGAGCCGGCACGTGACGGCCGACCTGTCGTTCGTGGACGACGCCGAGTCGGTGCTGCTCGGCGACGGGGGCCAACTGCTGACCCGGCTCGCGACACCGCCGGCGTCTCAGTCGTCGAGCGACCCCGGAGCGGCCCTCGGCGGACCGGTCAGTGGCTCGGGCTCAGAGCGCGCAGCCGGCTGACCGCCTCGGTCAGCACCTCGGGGCGCTTGCAGAACGCGAACCGGACCAGCCGTCGGCCCGCCTCCACATCGTCGTAGAAGACCTGCGTCGGCACCGCCACCACACCACAGCGCTCCGGCAGCGAACGGCAGAACTCCACCCCGTCCCGGCCGCCGAGCGCGGTGATGTCGGCGGTGACGAAGTATGTCCCCTCCGAGTCGAGCACCTCGAACCCGGCGTCGGTGAGACCACCGACGAGCTGGTCACGGCGCTGCTGGAGCCCGTCGCGGAAGCCGGTGTAGTAGTCGTCCGGCAGCGCCAACGCCACTGCCACCGCCGGTTGCAGCGGTGCCGCGTTGACGAAGGTGAGGAACTGCTTCACCCGCAGCACCGCCGAGACCAGCGCCGCCGGGCCGCTCGCCCAGCCGACCTTCCAACCC
Organism: Micromonospora sp. M61; assembly: GCF_018070245.1. Classification (NCBI taxonomy): domain Bacteria; kingdom Bacillati; phylum Actinomycetota; class Actinomycetes; order Micromonosporales; family Micromonosporaceae; genus Micromonospora; species Micromonospora sp. M61. Next base: position 34,356 of record NZ_JAGPYA010000057.1, read on the forward strand.
GTGCAGGAGAACGTCTTGCCGGCCGAGGAGATGCGCAGCGTCCGCTCCCGCATCCCGGGCAGGCTGGCCAACGACACGTGCGGGCTCGACGCGTCGGTGAAGACCAGGTGCTCGTACACCTCGTCGGTGACCGCGTACGCGCCGAACTCCTGACACAGCTCGGCGACCAGCGCCAACTCGGTCGGGGTGAAGACCTTGCCGGTCGGGTTGTGCGGTGAGTTGAGCAGCACCAGTCGGGTGCGCGGGCCGAACGCCGCGCGCAGCGCCGCCGGGTCGAAGGCGTACCGGCCGTCGGCCGCGGGCCGCAGGGTCACCGGTCGCCGGACCGCGCCGGCCAAGGCGATCGAGGCAGCGTACGAGTCGTAGTACGGCTCGAAGCACACCACTTCGTCACCCGGTTCGCAGAGGGCGAGGATGCTGGCCGCGACTGCCTCGGTGGCACCCGCGGTGATGACGATCTCGCCGTCCGGGTCGTACGACAGGTCCTGGAACCGCTGCTGGTGGGCCGCGACCGCCGCGCGCAGGGCGGGAATCCCCGGGCCGGGCGGGTACTGGTTCTGCCCGCCGCGCAGCGCCTCGGCGGCGGCGGCCAGCATCTCCGGCGGACCGTCGGTGTCCGGGAAGCCCTGCCCGAGGTTGACCGCGCCGGTGCGCACGGCGAGGGCGGACATCTCGGCGAAGATCGTCGTGCCGAACGGCCGCATCCGGGCCACCAGCGGGTCGACATCGGTGCTCGTCACCTGCGCCAGCCTAAGGCCACACCAGGGCCGAACCCCAGCCTCACTCGGGCGCGCACCAGATGCTGCCGTAGCTCCGCTCCTTGAGGACCACCGGCGTGCCGGTGCCGCTGATCGTGACGGTGCATTCGAGGAGACCCTCGTATTCCATATCGACCCAGTCGGCCTCCAACCTGACCCGGCTCGCGCCGTTTGTCCGGATGGTGGTGCGCCAGGGGAGCTTCGCGCTGTCGACGTGGATCAGGTCGCTCTCGGCGTCGAAGTACGCGATGTCGGCCTCGCCCGATCCGGTGACCTCGTAGACCACCGTCACCGGGGCCGGCCCCGACGTCGGTCGGATGACCGGCTGCTTGCTCGGGGTCGGGGGCGCGGGGCTGGGTCGCTCGGGAATGGGCGCACGTGTGGTGGGCGCGGTCCAACCGTCGTCGGGAACAACCCACGGCTCCTCGGCGATCGGCTCCGAGCCGGGTCTGTCCAACAGGAAACCACTCGCGCAGAGGCAACCGCAGACGGCCAGGACCAGTGCCACGAAGACCGCGACGACGATGCCGACGATCCGGCCGCTGCTCGTGGTCGGGCTGCCGCTGGCACGCGGCTGGCCGGGGTAGGTGTACGGCGGCGGATAGCCGTGGGGCGGCCATCCGGCTGACGGCGGCCAGTGCGCGGGCGGTGGCGCACCGGTAGGCGTGGGCCATCCTGCTGCCGGAGGCGGCCCGGCGGCCGTCGGATCCGACGGGTCGGGCGGGGACGGCGACCACGGCGACGCCGGTGGCCCGGGCGTCCACGGGGTCGGCGGCGGTTGGGGCGTCCACTGGGTCGGGGGCGGCGACGGGGTCCACGGCGCGGCCGGAGTCCACGGGCCTGGCGCCCACGGCGCCGGCGGTGCCCACGGCTGAGCCGGTGCCAGTGGGTCGGGCGCCGGGAGCCCAGCGGGGGAGGGCGGTGCCGTCGGATCCGGTGGCAACGGAGAGGCCGGGCGCAGCGGGGACGGCTCGGGTGCCGACCCCGACGTGCCGCCGGGTGCCGGGTCCGATGGTGGGGAGGGGGACGGATCGGGCGGGGGCGCGTCGGACATGGCTGCTCCGGGCGGGAGTGGGTATGGGACGAACGGGCCGAGGGCGGGCGCGCCGAACCCGCCGAGAGACTGTCGTACCCGACGGCGCGCCGCAACCCCCGTCACCTCCGGGCGGCCCCGCCCGGCCTGCGATGCTCGTCCCCGTTGCGCCCCGCCAACCCCCGATCGCTCAGATTCCGTGATTGATAACCCGACTTTCGAGCACCCATCATGAGTGAAACTGGGTTAGGCTGCGGGCCATGTGTGGAATCGTGGGATACGCGGGCGCGCGCCCCGCACTCAGCATCGTGCTCGACGGGCTGCGGCGGCTGGAATACCGCGGCTACGACTCGGCGGGCGTCGCGATCGTCTGCGACGACCGGCTGCTGACCGAGAAGAAGGCCGGCAAGCTGGCCAACCTTGAGAAGGTGCTGTCCGAGCGGGCCGCCGACGACCCGACCTCCTGCGCGGCCAGCCCGATCGGCATCGGTGACGGCACCACCGGTATCGGGCACACCCGGTGGGCCACCCACGGCGGCCCGACCGACCGCAACGCCCACCCGCACGTCGCCCCCGACGGCCGGGTCGCGGTGATCCACAACGGCATCATCGAAAACTTCGCCAAGCTCCGTAACGAGCTGGAGGCCGACGGCGTCCAGTTCACCAGCGACACCGACACCGAGTGCGCCGCGCACCTGCTCGCCGCCGCGCTGGCCGACCTGCGCGCCGCCGGCCAGCCGGACAGCCCGCAGCTGCTCGCCGCCGGCATGCGGGTGGTCTGCCAGCGGCTGGAGGGCGCGTTCACCCTGCTCGCGGTGGACGCCGGCGTGCCCGGTGCGGTCGTCGGCGCCCGGCGCAACTCGCCGCTGGTCGTCGGCCGCGGCGACGGTGAGAACTACCTGGCCAGCGACGTGGCCGCGTTCATCGAGCACACCCGGGAAGCGGTCGAGCTGGGCCAGGACCAGATCGTCCTGATCACCGGTGACAGCATCGAGATCACCGACTTCGACGGCCAGCCCGCCGCCGGCAAGGACTTCCACATCGACTGGGACTCCTCGGCCGCCGAGAAGGGTGGCTACGACTGGTTCATGCTCAAGGAGATCGAGGAGCAGCCGCAGGCCATCGCCGACACGCTGCTCGGCCGGCTCACCGAGACCGGCGAGATCGCCCTCGACGAGGTCCGCCTCAGCGACCAGGACCTGCGCGACGTCGACAAGATCTTCATCGTGGCCTGCGGCACGGCGTACCACGCCGGCATGGTCGCCAAGTACGCCATCGAGCACTGGACCCGGATCCCCTGCGAGGTGGAGCTGGCCAGCGAGTTCCGCTACCGCGACCCGGTCCTCGACCGGTCCACGCTGATCGTGGTGATCTCGCAGTCCGGCGAGACGATGGACACCCTGATGGCGCTGCGCCACGCCAAGGAGCAGAAGGCCCGGGTGCTGGCGATCTGCAACACCAACGGCTCGACCATCCCCCGTGAGTCGGACGCCGTGCTCTACACCCACGGCGGGCCGGAGATCGCCGTCGCCTCCACCAAGGCGTTCCTCACCCAGGTCGTCGCCTGCTACCTGATCGGCCTGCACCTGGCCCAGGTGCGCGGCATCAAGTTCGCCGACGAGGTGGGCGCGGTGGTCGCGCAGTTGCAGGAGATCCCCGGCAAGCTGCGCGAGCTGCTCGACCGGATCGAGCCCGTCCGTGAGCTGGCCCGGGAGCTGAAGTCCGAGCCGACAGTGCTGTTCATCGGTCGGCACGTCGGCTACCCGGTGGCCCTGGAGGGCGCGCTGAAGCTTAAGGAACTGGCGTACATGCACGCCGAGGGCTTTGCCGCCGGCGAGCTGAAGCACGGCCCGATCGCCCTGATCGACAAGGGCACCCCGGTCATCTGCGTGGTGCCCTCGCCGGTCGGCCGGGGCATGCTGCACGACAAGGTCGTCTCCAACATCCAGGAGGTCCGGGCGCGCGGTGCGCGGACCATCGTGATCGCGGAGGAGGGCGACGAGGCGGTCGTCCGGTATGCCGACCATCTCATCTACGTGCCGCGTACGCCGACGCTGCTGGCCCCGCTCGTCACCACGGTGCCGTTGCAGGTGCTGGCCGCCGAGATCGCCGCCGCCCGTGGACACGACGTGGACCAGCCCCGCAACCTGGCCAAGTCGGTCACCGTCGAGTAGGCCCCTCAACGACCTGGCCCAGCACGACCCGGGCCATCCCGTCCAGCGCGGGATTGCCCGGGTCCCAGTAACCGGTGTGGCCTCCTCGCCCACTGCCGAAGACCCGACCGCCGAATCCGGGATCCGACGGGTCGTGACCGAACCACAGCTCGTGGCCGGTCCGGTCGGGCCAGGCCAGCGCGGCGGCCAGCGGAGCCGCGCCGGACAGCGCACGTCGGCCCATCTCGTCCACCGGAAGGGCCCCGCGGATCACGTCGTCGGGAGCGCTGCTCGCCCAGACCTCCCGGGCGGGCACGCCCAGCTCGGCGGCGTGCGACGCACCGACCCCTGGGGAACCGACAAAGACCAGAGCGTCGGCGGCCAGCCCGTGCTCCCGGGCGGCCATGCCCACCACCAGTGACCCGTAGCTGTGCCCGAGCACGGTCTGCCGGGCCGGTGGCCCCTCGTGGGTGGCCCGCAGCCCCTCCTGGAAGCGGTGCAGCGCCGGGCCGGCATCGCGTGCCAGACCTGCGAAAGCCGCGTCGGTCACGAAATCCGGGGCGTCGTAGTCCAACCAGAGCACCGCCGCGCTGCGTTCAGTCGGGGCGAGCGTGGTGCACCGGTCCAGCACCCGCGCCGCCCTGCCCAGCTCACCGGGGGCGTCGTCCAGCCCGGAACCCATCCCCGGCACGTAGGTGAGCACCCGGTCGGCCTGGTCCGGGTCGCCGAGCGCCAGCACCACCCGACCCTCACCGGCCGTATCCAGCCCCAGCAGGTATGCCCGCGGCTCCCCGTCGCCCGCCAGTCGTCCGCCCAGCGTGTCCAGACCGGCCAACCGCTCAGCCAGCCCGCGCAGCCGGACCGACGCGAGCGCCCCCGGTGGCAGGCGCGTCAGCAACCGCCGCCGCTCGGCCAGCAGCTCCTCCCGCCAGACCCCGAGCCGCAGCCGGTTGGCCTGGTCGCGGGCGGCCACCGGCACCCCGTCCAATCGGCCGACCAGCGCCGGCTCGTGCCCGATCAGCCACCGTCGCTGCGCCGGTGTCAGACCCGCCCACCAGGCGCGGACCAGGGTCGGCGCCGCACCGGGGGCCGGCCGGTCCGGCGGTGGCGGGGAGGCCCAGCCGGTGCCGGCGGCCCGAGCCAGCTCGTCCAACCGGTCGGCGGCGGCCCGGTCCGCGGCACCGGCCTCGTCGAGCGCGTCCCGCAGGTCTGCCGCCACCCGGGCCGCAGCCACGCCGGCCCGCTCGGTCGGCCGGGCCCGGGCGGGATCGACGTGCACCCCACCCGAGCGGTCCACCAGCAGGCCGGCCGCGTCCGCCAGGGCGACCGCATCGGCGAGCCGTGCCTTCGCCACGGTCAGCCGGCCGCCCAACTCGGCCAGCACCTGGTCGACCTCGATCAACACGGGTGCGACCGACGTCAGCTCGTCACGAAGACCGACGAGCCGGGCGTCCGCCGCCGTGGCCGCCGCGCCCGACCAACCGCCCCGCAAGCGCCCGTCCGCGGTACGCAGCTCACCGACGCGTCGGTCGACCAGCCCGGTCAACCCCGCCCAGGCCGTCCCGGCGGCCCGCCACCCGCTCGGATCGGCTGCCCACAGGTGTCGGTAGGCGACGCTGCTCACCGGTGCAGGGAGGCGAACCGGTCGGCCGCCCGGTCGTCGACCGACTCGTACGCCTCGGCCGCGGCCCGCATCCCGGCGGAGGCCGCCGTGACCCGAGCACCCACCAGGCACAACCAGGAGTGCACGGCTGCCTCCACCCCGGCCAGGGCCGCGCCGGCTCGCCACTCGGGTGCCGTCACCAGCAACCCGGGCACCCCCGCGAGGCCCAGCGCCAGCCGGTGCGCCCCGTCGTCGAGCACCACGGCGACCGCGCGCAGCTCCTCCGGCCGGACGACGAACGGCTTATCGGTCATGACCACACCCCCACCGACGATCGGGATCGACGCGCTGACGCTAGGCGCGTACCGGAGGTCGTCGAGTGCCCTGTGGACAGCCGGCGTTGAGGCGTACCCCGGCCTGTCCACAGGCGTTGCCCACCGCGGGCCCGACGGCTAATCTGCGGCCCCGGCCGCCGGTAGGGTGAAGTGGTGATCGTCGCTGTCGGCATCGACGTCGTCCTGGTCGACCGGTTCGCCCGGGCCCTGGCACGGACGCCGCTGCTCGCCGACCGGCTCTTCACCACTGCCGAGCGACACACCCGCGCCGGTGCCCCGCGATCACCGGAGTCCCTTGCCGCCCGCTTCGCCGCCAAAGAGGCCGTGGCCAAGGCGCTCGGCGCTCCGGCCGGGCTGAGCTGGCACGACTGCGAGATCGTGCCCGACCCGGACGGCCGTCCCTGGCTCGCCGTCTCCGGCACGGTCGCGGCGGCGGCCGACGCGCGTGGGGTCAACCGCTGGCATCTCTCGTTGTCGCACGACGGGGGGATCGCGTCGGCGATGGTGGTCGCGGAACGGTGACGTCGGCTGGGCGGGCCAACCGGTCCACCCGCGAACGAATGGGACACGGTGGCATGAGATCGGTGTGGCGGGTGGCCGACGTACGGGCGGCCGAGGCAGGGCTGATGGGCACGCTGCCGGACGGGACGCTGATGCAGCGGGCCGCCGCCGGGCTGGCCCGCCGGGCCGCGCTGCTGCTCGCCGAGCGGGGCGGGGTCTACGGCGCCCGGGTGCTGCTGCTGGTCGGTTCCGGTGACAACGGTGGCGACGCCCTGTACGCGGGGGAGCGGCTGGCCCGCCGGGGAGTCCAGGTGTCCGCCCTGCTGCTCACCCCCGGGCGTGCGCACGCCGCCGGGCTGGCCGCCCTGCGAGCGGCCGGTGGCCGGCTGGTGCCGCAGCCGGCCGGCCCGGTCGACCTGGTCCTGGACGGCATCGTCGGCATCGGCGGCACCGGTGGGCTGCGGGCGAGTGCGGACGAGGTGGTCCAACGCCTCGGCGAGCTGCGTGGGCGCGACGGCGAGCGCGCCAGCATCCTGGCGGTGGACGTGCCGAGCGGGGTCGCGGTGGACACCGGCCACGTGCCGCTGTCCGCGTCCGGCCGACCGACAGCGGTCCGCGCCGACGTGACGGTGGCGTTCGGCGCTCTCAAGCCCGCACTGGTGGTCGGGCCGGCAGCCGCCCTGGCCGGGCAGGTGGAGCTGGTCGACATCGGGCTGCGCCCGTGGCTGCGAGGCTCCCCGGCACTGCGGGTCACCGAGTGGTCCGACCTGGTCGACTGGTGGCCGGAGCTGGGCCCGGCGTCGGAGAAGTACAGCCGGGGCGTGGTGGGGGTGTCGACCGGCTCGGCGACCTACCCGGGTGCTGCGGTGCTCTCCGTCGGCGGCGCTCTGGCCGGGCCGACCGGCCTGGTCCGCTATGCCGGCGGTGCCCGGTCCGAGGTGCTGCACCAGCACCCCTCGGTGATCGCCAGTGGGCGGGTCGCCGACGCGGGCCGGGTGCAGGCCTGGGTCTGCGGCTCCGGCCTGGGCACCGGAGAGGACGCGGCGGCAGAGCTGCGCGCCGTGCTGGCCTCCCCGGTGCCGGTGGTGCTCGACGCCGACGCGTTGACCCTGCTGGTGGACGGCTCACTCGCCGACCGGCTGCGCGGGCGGGACGCGCCGATCGTGGTCACCCCGCACGACCGGGAGTTCACCCGGCTGTGCGGGGAGGAGCCCGGCGCCGACCGCGTCGGCTCCGCACTGCGGCTGGCCGCCTGGATGAACGCGGTGGTGCTGCTCAAGGGGGACCGCACGGTGATCGGCACGCCGGACGGCCGGGCGTACGTCAACCCGACCGGCACTCCGGCGCTGGCCACCGGCGGCACGGGTGACGTGCTGGCCGGGCTGCTCGGCTCGTTGCTGGCGGCCGGGGTGCCCGCCGATCGGGCCGCTGCCTCGGCCGCGTACCTGCACGGGCTCGCCGGCCGGGAGGCGGCCCGGGGTGGGCCGGTGACCGCGCCCGACGTGGTCACCGCACTTCGCCCGGTTGTCGCCCGGCTGGGCTGATCGGCCCGTTCCGGCCGGGTCGTCGTCCGGGGGCGTGCGTCGCCGCCCCCGGTGATCACGGCGGAAAGTAGGCTGGGCGTATGTGGCAGGCCGAGGTACGCGTCGATCTTGACGCGATCCGCGAGAACGTGAGCAGGCTCCGCTCCGGAACCAGCGCCGAGCTGATGGCGGTGGTGAAGGGCGACGGGTACGGCCATGGCATGCTCCCGGCCGCCCGCGCCGCGCTCGACGCTGGCGCGGACTGGCTCGGTGTCTGCACCCTCGACGAGGCGCTCACCCTGCGGCGGGCCGGAGTGACAGTGCCGGTGCTGGCCTGGCTGCTCGCGCCGGGGTTGCCGCTGCACGAGGGGGTCACCGCCGGGGTGGACCTGGGCGCGGCCAGTCTGCCGCAGCTGGACGAGATGATCGAGGCGAGCCGGCTCGCCGGGCGCCCCGCCCGTCTGCACCTGAAGATCGACACCGGGCTGTCGCGGGGCGGTGCGACCGTCGCCGACTGGCCGGCGCTGCTGGACGCCGCCGCGAAGGCGCAGGCCGACGGCCTGGTCGAGGTGGTCGGTGTGTGGAGCCACTTCGTGTATGCGGACAGCCCCGGCCACCCCACCACCGATCGCCAACTGGCCGTCTTCCATGAGGGGCTGGCCATGGTCGAGCGGGCCGGGCTGCGCCCGCGCTGGCGGCACCTCGCCAACTCGGCCGCCACCCTGACCCGCCCGGACACCCACTTCGACCTGGTTCGCCCCGGCCTTGCCATCTACGGGCTCTCCCCGGTGGCCGGCGAGACGTACGGGCTGCGGCCGGCGATGACCGCACGCGCCCGGGTGATGCTCACGAAGCGGGTGCCCGCCGGCACCGGCGTCTCCTACGGGCACGCCTACACCACCGAGGCGGACGCGAACCTGGCCGTGGTGCCGCTCGGGTACGCCGACGGGGTTCCCCGGCACGCGTCCAACACCGGCCCGGTCCAGCTTGCCGGCGCACGGCGGACGATCTCGGGACGGGTCTGCATGGACCAGTTCGTGATCGACTGCGGGGACGACCCGGTGGCCGACGGCGACGTGGCGACCCTGTTCGGCAGTGGTGCCGACGGTGAGCCGACCGCCGACGACTGGGCCGAGGCGGTCGGCACGATCAACTACGAGATCGTCACCCGGTTCGGCAGCACACGCGTGCCTCGCATCTATGACGGCGAGCGGCCATGAGCTACCGCATTCCGCGTCCGCGGACCGCGGCGGGCCGGGTCGCGGGGATCCTCGGGGCCGCGGTCGGGGTCGCGGCCGCGGGCCTGGCGGCCGGCGTCGCGACCGAGCGCACCCTGGTCCGCCGGCTCAAGGCAGACCCGGCCGACCGCTACGCGCACGAGGCGTTCGGCGAGCAGCGGTACGACGAGGCGTTCCGTCTGGAGCTGCCGGACGGCACGGACATTCACGTCGAGGTGGTCGAGCCGACCAGGCCGGTGCCGGGGCATCCGACGGTGGTGCTGGTGCACGGCTTCTGCCTGGACATGGGGACGTTCCACTTCCAGCGCCAGATGCTCGCGGCCCGAGGTGACTACCGGGTCGTGGCGTACGACCAGCCCGGTCACGGTCGGTCCGGCCGGTTGGAGACCGGGGAGTACGACCTCGCGGTGCTCGGCCGGACGCTGCGCCAGGTGATCGACCGCACCGCCCCGGACGGGCCGCTGGTGCTGGTCGGTCACTCGATGGGCGGCATGACCATCATGGCGTTCGCCGAGTTGTTCCCGGAGCTGTTCGGTGACCGGGTGGTGGGCACGGTCCTGATGGCCACCTCGGGCGGGCTCATCGCCGAGACCAAGCTGGTCGCGCCCGCGCTGCTCGGCCGGGTCGGCGGCCCGGTGCTGTACATGGTCAGCAACGCCACCCGGTACGGCGGGCCGGTGATCGACAAGGCCCGCAAGTCGACGTCGAACGTGGCCTGGCTGCTGACCCGCAAGTACGGCTTCGGCACCCGCAAGCCCAGCCCGTCGCTGGTGTCCTACGTGGAGACGATGAACTCCCGGACATCAGCCGACACGGTGACCCGCTACCTGCGGACCCTGGCCACCCACTCGCGCTTCCCGGCTCTCGCGGCGTTGGCCGCGACGCCGGTGCTGGTGGTGGTCGGCGACAAGGACATGATCACTCCGGTGACCCACTCGGAAGAGATCGTCCGGCGGCTGCCGCACGCCGAGTTCGTCAAGATCAAAGACAGTGGACACGTGGTGATGCTGGAGCACGCCGACGAGGTCAACGGCGCGCTCGCGCGGTTCCTCGAATCACTCGTAGAGCCGGAGGAACGGTGAGTCACGTCGTCAAGCTGCCGACCGTCGAGGACACCCGGGAGTTCGGCCGACGCCTGGCCGGGCTGCTGCGCGCCGGCGACCTGGTGCTGCTGACCGGCCCGCTGGGCGCCGGCAAGACCGCTCTCACCCAGGGCGTCGGCGCCGGGCTCGGTGTACTCGGCGACATCACCTCGCCGACGTTCGTGATCGCCCGGGTGCACCGCCCCGATCCGGCCCGGGGTGGCCGGGTCGCCCTGGTGCACGCCGACGCGTACCGGTTGGGCGCCGCCACCGACCCCCGCGCCGAGATCGACGACCTGGACCTCGACGCATCGGTCGAGGACTCGGTGACAGTGGTGGAGTGGGGTGAAGGCCTGGTGGAGCAGTTGGTCGACGCGCACCTGCGGGTCCGGATCGACCGCCGCGACGACGACACCCGCATCGTCGAGCTGGACCCGATCGGTGGCGACTGGGCCCGTCGGCTCGCCGACTTGGGCTAGGGCGGCCGCTGTCGTACCCGATGCCTAGAGTGCGGGGGACCGACCCGTGCTGTGTGAGAGGTTCCTGATGCCCGACGACGCCCCCGCCCTGGATCTGCTGGCCCTGCTGCCGGAGCAGTGGCGTGCCGTGCTCACCCCACACCTGGATGCGGCGCGCACCGCCGCGCTGGCCGAGTTCGTCGCTCGGGAATACGCGACGCAGACCGTCTTCCCTCCCCTGGAGGACCTGTTCTCGGCCTACCGGCTCTGCCCGCCGCAGGGCACCCGGGTGCTGATCCTCGGGCAGGACCCCTACCACCGGGCCGGGCAGGCACACGGGTTGAGCTTCAGCGTCCGCGACGGTGTGACGGTGCCGCCGTCGTTGCGCAACGTCTTCAAGGAGTTGGGCGAGGACGTCGGCGTTCCCAAGCCGCGCAGCGGCAACCTCGACGGGTGGGCCGCCCAGGGCGTGCTGCTGCTCAACGCGGTGCTGACCGTCCGTCAGGCCACCCCGGGCTCGCACGCCAACGCCGGCTGGGAGGAGTTCACCGACGCCACCATCCGGGCACTGGACGCCTCGCCGGACCGGGTGGTCTTCCTGCTCTGGGGCGGCTACGCCCGCAAGAAGGCGGCCCTGGTCACCAACCCGCAGCACGTCGTGCTGGAGGCCGGCCACCCCAGCCCGATGAACCCGCGTGGCTTCCTCGGCAGCCGCCCGTTCAGCGCGGCCAACAAGGCGCTCGCCGACGCCGGCCTGCCCACCATCGACTGGGAGCGCACCGCCGGCTGACCTCGGCGGCTCGCGGCTCCCGGTCACCGCCCTGCTGTTGGCGTGGCCGGCGGGTGGCTCAGCTTCCGCTGGCCAGCTGCCGGTCACGGTAGCGGCGCAACAGCTCGCCGGCGCGCGGCTCGGCCAGCTCCAATTCGACGAGCGGCACCACCTGGTAGCCCCGACCGCCGTGGCGCACCTCGATCGTCTCGGGCAGTTCGTCGCACATCGTGGCCCTGATCTCGCCGTACCTGGTCGACCAACGGTGCTCGCCCGGCTCCTCGGGCTCCAGCCACACACCGCCGAACTCACCCCAGCGAGCGTTCCACCGCTGCCCGTAGTTCCTTTCCAGCCAACGGGTCAACACCTTCGAGTCCTGCCACCGCACGGCGATCTCCAGCGCGTCCACCGGCACCGGCGCACCCTGCAACAGGGCAGCCGTGCTCCCGGTGAGCACCTGCGGGAGATCGCTGAGCCGGTCCAAAAGCCGATCCAGGCCCAGTTCGTCGATCCGCTCCGCGAGCGGCCGAGCGGCCAGGTCGTCCATCCGGGCGTCAAGGTGCGCGTCCAGCGGCTCCACCCCGACGGCCAGCTGCACATCCATCGCAGCGAGCATCCGTTCCAGCACCGGGATGGTCGGCGCACGCTCGCCACGTTCGATCCTGGCCACGGCAGCCTGGCTGACCCCGGCCAGCGCGGCCAACTGACGCTGGCTCAGCTCGCGCAGGTGTCGTTGCTGCCGCACGGTAGCGCCGAGAAGGGTGACAAGGCGAGTGGATGGCATCTCCGCATGGTGGACCAGGGCCAGATGCCGGCGATACCTCTGCGGCATATTGACGACTCGCCGCTGATCCGGCCCAGGACCGCCGCGGTCGATGGCCTGGCGGCTGGCGGCGGGCCTCATCCCAGTGAGCGTGATGCCTGTGAGTCATCAAGATGACTCACAGGCATCACGCTCAAAAGGAAATGT
>NZ_JAGPYA010000058.1:0-45299 GCF_018070245.1 Micromonospora sp. M61
CCCAGCGCGACGCCCTGCCCGCGGTACCCCAGGGCGTAGGCGGTGGACGCGTTCACCGCGACAAGTTGCCATGGGGAATCGACCGCAGCGCCAGGGTTAGAAGGATTATGGCCGGTATAGTAACCATATTCCGGCGTTTCCCAACTGGCTTTAGCGGCATCTAGTTCCCCTGGCCTAGTGGCGACAAAGCCGGGGTCTCCGGGGTACGCTGGCCCGCCGCCTGCATGGCCAGGGATCGATGTCGGACCGGCCTTAGGTGATGCCGAGGCGAACCCCGCCGGAAACAACGCGATGCTTCCTCCGGCAGCAAGGGCACCTCCCAGCCGACGCAGAAACTGCCGCCGATTCACGAACCTCATGCTCATCTCCGACTCCTTCCGATGGGTCGATATATCTAACGGACCAGGGCGGCCCGTTGCGTCCCAGGGCCATGGTCTGCCTGCGCTGGTCGGGGCAAAATAATGTGCCGTTCTGCCGCTTCTGTCAGACGGATGTCGACGGCTTTATTCGGGATCCCGACTGCGGCGCGAGCCGAAGTATGAACGTCGGGCGCCAACTGTTTTTGGGGCCGGCACCGAGGGTGACTTCGACGCCGGGAACGCTTCATGCCAGTGGCAGTGCAGACGGCACAAGCCCGGTAACCGGCAACAGCCATTGCGAGCCGACGCGGTGCGCGCACCTTTGTGGCGTCAACCGCGATCAGAGGGAACCCCTGCCACGTCAGAACGGCGGACTGGATCGCTCCCACGAGTGGGCCTCCCTCCATGGTCACCAAATTAGACTGCGATGGAACTCCTTCGTCAAGGGGGCAAAAGCTGTCTACCAGAAACGGTTTTTGAGTGACCGTCCATATCTTTTATGTAACTGTTGTGCACTGGGCCACAGGTTACATCCACGGAAGTGGTGTACGGCTTGTCCATAATGGGCTTTTTGCGTAGATAAGAGACGGTCACCGCACGATCCTTCGAGGCGGCAAAGTCCGAGTGAAGGAGTGTGATGCGCGATGGCCGTACCTGAGAAGCGCGAGCCCTGCTGACCTGCTGTGCGAGCAGATCGCGGGCACGTCGCCGAATCTGTTGCAGCGATGATCAGAACGTCCGCGCAGGCAGTGACCCGCCGAAGCCGACGCGGTCTGCGGCGTGGGTTACCGGCAGCGCAGCGACGAGCGGGCCAGCTCCCGCAACGGTTACCGGCGGAGGGAGCGGGATGCCCGGGCCGCGACGATCGACCTTCGGATCCCGAACTGCGCCAGGGCTCCTACTTCCCGGACTGAGCTGACTCACCGCCGGCGGGCTGAGCAGGCCTTGGTGTGGTGGTAGCGACCTCGTATCTGCTCGGCTGGGCCGAGGAGGCACGTAACCGCTGGTAGCCCTCGTCAGAGACGTAGCTGCCGGTTGACCTCTGCCACCAGCTCGGCGGGCAGTTTGAGCAGCCGGCGGTCGTAGCTGAGCAGACCGTTCACCTCGTCTTCGACATCGGAGAGTTGGGTGTAGACCGTGGCGCTCAGACCTCTGGCGATCGCCGGAGCGATCTGTTCGGCATGCAGTCGGCGGAAAGCCGCACCGAGCGACGCCGCGTCGCGGAAACGGCGGTAGCCGAACTCGCGATCGGTCGACGTGTGCCCGCTGACGGCAAGGCTGTAGCCGCCGTACTCGGACAACACCAGCACCCGGTGGTCCCGGCCGCGCCGCGGCACCCGGAAACGGCGGAAGTAGACGTGCAGGCTGCGCAGGTCGCCGCCGCCCTGGTCGTGCCAGCCGCTGGCGTGGTCGACACTGCGGGTCGGGTCCAGTGCGGCGACCTCGGCGGCGATCGCGGCGGCGTCGAACTGACCCCACCCCTCGTTGAACGGCACCCACACGGCGATGCTGACGACGTTGCGCAGCTGCTCGACGGTGTCGTGCAGCTCAGCCCGGAACTGCTCGCGCCCGGCGTCGTCGTCGCGGGCGAACCACCGCCGGCGTCGGTCGGTCAGCCGCAGCGGGCTGACCGCCGGAGCGGTGACTACCAGCGGCCGATACCGGCCACCACCGTTGACCATGTCCTGCCAGACCAGCATGCCGAGACGATCACAGTGGTAGTACCAGCGCGCCGGCTCGATCTTGATGTGCTTGCGGAGCATGGTGAAGCCGAGTTGCTTCATGGTCGCGATGTCGTGGACCAGGGCCTCGTCGGAGGGGGCCGTGTACCAGCCGTCGGACCAGTAGCCCTGGTCGAGGATGCCGGCGTGGAAGTACGGTGCGCCGTTGAGCAGCAGCCGTGGCGTGCCGTCCGGGGCGGGGCCGACGCCGAAGGAGCGCATGCCGACGTAACTGCGGACCCGGTCGTCGCCCAGGTCCACAACCACCCCGTAGAGGTACGGGTCCTCGGGGCTCCACCGCCGTGCCGCAGGGACCGGAACGCGAACCGGCCGTCCGGCGGGTGCCTGCGCCACGCCTACCACGTCGTCGCCGGCCAGGATCGTCACTGTCGCATCGAGGGCGCCCGGGTCGGCGTGCACCGTCACCTCGAGGCAGCCCTCGTCGAGCAGCGGGGTCAGGCTGAGTCGCCGTACGTGCCGCGCGGGCACGCACTCGGCCCAGACGGTCTGCCAGATCCCGGACTGCGGGCTGTACCAGATTCCGCCGCGGCGCAGCCGCTGCTTGCCGCGCGAGTGGTGAGCGGTGTCGGTGTCGTCTCGTACCGCGACGGCCAGCGTGTTGTCATCGTCGTGCAACGCATCGGTGATGTCGCAGTGAAACGGCAGGTAGCCGCCGGTATGCCTGCCCACCGGCGTGCCGTTGACAAGAACCTCGCAGGTCTGGTCGACGGCCCCGAAGTGCAACAGCACCCGCGCCGACGGGTCGGGCCGGAAACCGTCGGGCAGTCGTAAGATCCGGCTGTACCACAGTGTCTGGCCCGGTAGCAGTTGCCGGTTGACGCCCGAGAGAGGCGTCTCCGGCGAGAACGGGACGATGATCTCCCCGTCGTACCCCTGCGGCTGTTGGTGGCTGTCGGTGATCGCGTACTGCCAGCGGCCGTTGAGGTTGAGGTAACTGTCCCTGACCAGTTGCGGGCGGGGATACTCCGGCAACGGCCGGTCCGGGTCGAGCGTCTCGCCCCACGGGGTCAGCAGTGGCCGGATCATCCGCGCGTCGCCGAGTCGTACCGGCGGCGCAACGTCAGCACCGGCACGACGATGAGGGCGAGCACTGCCAGCGCCGCCAGGAAGATGCCCGGCGCCGGCACCTGTTTGACCACGCCGAGGTCGGTGTAGGTCTCACCGGTGCCGTTGATGACCGCCGCGCCGAGGTAGGGCCCGACGACCATCGGCAGCAGGATCGCGAAGATCATGCGCAGGCCCTGTACGTGGCCGGCGCGCTCCGGCGGGGAGAAGTCGCGTACCAGCGCCCCGATCGGGGCCAGCACCAGCATGAAGCCGGACATCATCAGCAGTCCGGCAGCGATCACCTGGCCGGTGCCACGGGCCAGGTACATCGAGAACAGACCGGCCGCGTACACGGCGACGGCGGCAAGCAGGAAACTGACCCGGCCCATCCGGTCGATGAACCGGCCCACGACCACGCTGACGAGGGAGGCGCCGAGCAGCACGACGCCGAGCACGAGGGCGTAGCCACCGATGTCCAGGTAGCGCTGCAGGTAAATGATCAGATATGGCAGGAAGACCTGGGTCGAGACACCCCAGATCGACCATGCGGCCAGCGCCAGGTAGAGCCGGGGGTTCGCGCGTACGGCAGCCGGGCGCAGCCCGTACAGCATCGAGCCGAGCAGGCGCTCGCCCCGACGGACGGGCACGGGCTCGTCGCGGACCAGGAACCAGGCCAGCACCCCGACCGCGGCGGTGATCCCACCGACGATCAGGAAGAACGTCCGCCACTGGCCGGCGCGGGTGAGACCGTCGAACCCGCCGAAGACGGCGAGCATGGCCAGTAGCGGCATCGCGGCCAGCACCGACTCCACCCGGCCTCGGTTCGCCGGTCGGGTCACGTCCGTCACCCAGGCCTGGAACGCGGCGTCGTTGGCGCCCGAGCCGAGGAACGACATCAGGCAGTCCAACGCGATTACGGCGAGCAGTGCCAGTAGCACCGCGTCGGCCGCTGGTGCCAGTGCGGCAACAGCGTCCACAGTGAGCAGGCCGAATGCCGCGGTGGAGACACCCCACGCGAGGTAGCCGCCCGCGATGAAGGCCCGGCGACGGCCGGACCGGTCGGAAATCGCTCCGATCAGCACGGTGGCCGCCGTCGCGGCCAGCGCACTCGCCGCGACCATGGTGGCGATGGCGGTCGGATCATCGGTGATCGTGTCGTGGACGAACACGTTGAGGTACATGTTCTCGACCGCCCAGGCCAGTTGGCCGACGAAGCCGAGCAGCACCAGTGAGGTCCAGGCGCGTCTGCCGAGCCGCGGGTCACCGGGGCCGGCGGGGGAGAACGTCGCGGGACCGGTGGCGGTGGGTACGGGCACAGCGCACCGTCCTTGCTAGCCGAGCCGGGGGCAGCCCGAAAGTGAGAGAGATTCTACAGATGTCCGTGTCTCGGCTGAGGGTGCCGTTCAAAGATCGAGGCGGCACCGTGGTGTACCGGCGTACCGCAGTCGGATGAGCAGGCGGTAGCCGAGCCGGGTGGCCGGTACTTCGAGCATCGCGTCAAACGGCTGCTACCCGGTACGGCGGTGGCGGATCTGGTGGCTCTCACCGATCTGGTCGCGCCGCACGGGGCGCGGCTGTCACGCAACGCCCGCCGAGAGTTTGCCGACGGTGCGCAGGAACGGTTCGTCAACCAGCGCTGTCACGGTGCTGGGCTTGCCACGGCTAGGCAGCGGCTAGACGAGCTCGTCGAGGCCCTGCGCTACAGCGACGAGGCTGACTCCCTGACTCGATCCGGCGTCGAACACCCGGTCCTCATCAACGGACACGGCGGCAACTACGTCCTGTCGAACGTCGTTCAGGGGTACACCGCAGCCAGCGGACTCACGATGAGCCTGTACCCGCAGGGCCATGACTGGACCAAGGCCCGCACCGATGCCGGCATGGAAACCAACAGCCACGAGGACATGCACGCGGGCGAGCTGGAGCCGTGAGGTTTCCTGACGCAGGACCGGATGTTGCGAATCCTTCAGGTGCTCAGCCCGTTGGTGTCGGCTATCTCTTCGCGGAGACGGCGCTGCTCGGCCTTGCTCAGCGAATTGCCGTCGGTGACGTGTAGGGCCCATGGTGTTGGGCAGGGGCCCTCGTGAGCGGTGTCCGGGCAGAGAGTTTCGACCAGACGATCGGTCAAGGCATCGACCTCGCTGGCAGCGGCGACCACCGGGATGGTGATCCGCCATAGCTGGGCTCGGCCGTCATCGGCCTCGGGAGTGGTCATACGCGGTATCTCCATCTGTCGGCAAAGGGCCGGCGCCGACTCAGCAAGCCGGCGCCGACCTCACACGCAAGCCCATTGTGCAGTCCACCGCCCGGCAGTGCTTGGTGCGGCAGCCTCGCGGCGCTTTGCTGGACAAATCTTTCTTGGCGCTTTTGACCGCGGCGCTCTCGGTCTTGCCGCTGCCGGCGCCCCAGACGTAACCAGTGCATTTTGAGTCGTTGCCGACCAACCCGCAATTGGCCTTGCATTTCCACGCTTGGCCATCGAGGTCGTACTGGTTGACCGGATCGGCGGGGTAACCGTCCTCGTCGGGGGAGCCTGGGAGGTCGGAGACAGCGACGAGGAGTTCAGATCCTTCGCTGTAGGTTTCGCAAATCCACACCGATGCATGCGATGACTGAAGTGGCGTCGGCAGCCAAGAAGAGCTGAAAGTGGTAGGGAGGATCGAATTGGCTCACCTGGCCAAGTCGTAGCGGCTGTTCGTCGAGCGCGTGGAGCGCCTTGACGGCCGCTGCAAAACCGAGGGTCGGAGTACCCCGCTTCCTAATGAGCACCTCCCGCACCCGGTAGATGCGCGCAAGCCTGCTTGCAGGGACCAATCCGTCCCAGATGTCGAAGGAGGCCCCCAGCCCAACGGCTTTACGGCACTTCTTGTTGACGGCACTGTCCTCGGCAAGCAGAGCGATCAAGTCCTCACGGTTCACCAGGCGACCGTACAGCCGCTCGTACAGCCAAACCGACCCGCCGACACCGACGCTGAGGGACAGGCTGACGAGGTGTGCAGTCGCCCGACCGGGCATCCGTAATCTTTCTGATCCCAAGGCCGCTCACGGCCGCCGAGGGCGAGATGCGCCGCACCGGAACACCAAGATCCCCGACAGGGTCGAGGTCAGGGCAGCGCGGTGACGAGTTCTGCTGGCGGAGTGCGGAGCTGGGTGTCCTTGCTGGGCGGTGTGCCGAACATGCGGCGGTATTCGCGGCTGAACTGGGAAGGGCTGTCGTAGCCGACGCTGAGACCCACACCGGTGATGTCTGAGGGGCGGCTGGCGAGCAGGAGCCGTGCTTCTTGCAGGCGGATGCGTTTTTGGAACTGGATGGGGCTCATCCCTGTGACGGTCTGAAAGTTGCGGTGGAACGCGGAGACGCTCATGCCGGCGATTTCCGCCAGGTCCTCTACGCGGAAGGCGGTGGCGAAGTTCTCCCGGATCTGCCGCACGGCGCGGTTGATGTGGGCCAGTCCGCTGTCGGCGAGACCGAGTTGGCGGATGGCGACTCCCTGCTCGCCGCGCAGGAGATGCCAGAGGATTTCCCGCTTGACCATGGGAGCGAGGATCTTGCGGTCTGCGGGCTGCTCCAGCAGGCGCAGCAGGCGCACGATGGCGTCCAGCAGTGAAGGCGAGGCCGTGGAGACGGCAATGCCGGGTGATGCGGTGCGTGGGGTGGTCGGCAGGTCTCGGGGGTCGGCTTCCAGGAGGAGCTCAGCGAGGGCTGAAGGAGCGAGAGTCATGCCGAAGCCGAGGGTGGGCTGCCCGGTGTCCAGGACATGGCCGGTGACGGGGAGATCGGCAGAGGCGATCAGGTACTCGCCGGGCCCGTACTCGTAGAGGCGCTCGCCGAGGGCGAGGCGTTTGCCGCCCTGGGCGATGACTGCGAGCACGGTCCCCGACATCCCGATCGCCGAAGCATTGGGATGGGTGAACTTGCATACCCGGATGCCGTCGATCGCCGTGCTCATGTCGGGCCGCGCGTGCCGGTTGAGAAGCTCACGCATTTCGTCCAGGGCAGGCATGAATCCATTTTTGCACGAACCTGCACACGGGCTCGCTGGCCGGGCAGGATTGGGCACGCATCCGACGGTAGAAGTGGTTCAGAGGTTCTGACCTCCGGAGACTTCGATGTCCTGGGCGGTGATCCACCGGCCTTCCTCGGAGACCAACATGGCGATGACCATGCCGATGTCGTCGGGCTCGCCGACGCGGCCGAGAGTGAAGGTCTTCGCCAGTTCCGGGATGATCTGCGGGTTCTTGCGAAACGCGTCGTCGGCGAAGCGGGTGACGGTGGCTCCCGGTGCGACCGAGTTCACGCGGATGCCGCGGGGACCGAACTCCTTGGCCATGTAGCGGGTGAGCACCGCCACGGCGCCCTTGAGGGCCGCGTAGACGGAGTACCCCGGCGCGGTCACCTGGGGCAGCGTGGAGTTGCTGGTCAGGTTGACGATGGCACCGCCGTCGGCGAGGAGCGGCAGCAGGGCCTGGGTGAGGAAGAAGGGCCCCTTGAACAGGCCGTCCGTGAGCCGGTCGAATTCCTCCTCGCGGGTGTCCTCGATCATCGCCATGCCGGCGAATCCGGCGTTGTTGACCAGGTGGTCGAAGGAGTCCCGCTGGAAGGTCTCGCGCAGCACCTCGGCGACGGTCTCCCGGAAGATGGTGAATCCCGCCGTGTCGCCGAGATCCAGGTGCAGCGCCACGGCAGTACCGCCCCACTGCTCGATCTGGGCGACGGTGTCCTTGGCACCCTGTTCGTTGGAGCTGTAGGTCAGGATGACGCCCGTACCGCGCCGGGCGATCTGCAGGGCGGCGCTCTTGCCGATGCCGGAGCTTGCACCGGTGACGACGGCTACCTTCATGGTGTGCCTCCTGGCTGAGGATTCGTTCGTCGGAATCCGTGGGGAGTGTGTCCCTTCCAGGAGACCGCTGCGCCGGGCCCGCGAAAAGAATGATCCTCTTCGCCTCTTGCCCAATCCTCTTGCACGGCCGGGGCAGGGCCCATGTCAGCCGTGCCGGGAGCGTTGGCCTTTGCGTGACTGCCCGGCTCGTCGCCGTTCTGCGCCTGCGCGTGGGCAGGATCGTGCAAGGATCCGCCAGGATGTCCCTAGCAGCCCTCCCGGCGTGACGGTTGACTTGCCTCAAACGCCATTTCCGTCAGGCACGAGTGAGGCAGCCGACCATGACCGACACCGCGGACAGAAGCTACAACGTGGGCGCGGTCCGGCGCGCTCTGGCCATCGGTCCAGGCTCGCCGCGCGAGGCACGCACCATCGACATCACCACCCTGGGCGGGCGCCGGTCGCCCAAGGCGCATCGAGATCTGGTTCCACCATGTCGGCGGCCGCTGGTACCTCAGCGGGATGCCGGTGCCCGAAGCTGGTACGCGAACCTGTCGGCGCATCCCCATTTCACCTTCCACCTCAAGAACGGCGTCCGGGCGGACCTGCCGGCCACGGCAGTGCCGGTCAAGGATCCCGCGGTGCGCCATCGCGTACTGTCCGGCCGCAACGGCCGATGCCCGCTCCCCGCGGCTCCGAGCGCACTGGCCCCTCCAGTGCGCTCGGAGCGACGAGATGAGATCGTCCGGGCTTGTGGGCTCCCCGTCATGGTTTCCCGGGTAGTCGGGATCGGATCAGATGCCGAGTGACCTTCGGGTGGCTTGGACGGTGTCGAGCAGTTCCTCGTAGCAGTCGAAGCCGCGCTCGATGCAGTCCATGTCGATCCCGCATTCGCGCTGTCGAGTTCGCAGCAGCGACTCGTCTGGCACGTACGCCGGGAAGGTCAGGAAATCAACGTCGGGAACCCGTTCCCGCAGCACGGCGATGTCGTCGTGCCCACCTTCTCTGAGTTGAAGCCAACCGTTGAGGTCGTCGTAGACGACCGCGCCCGCGGCGATCCCTTTCGTCCATCCGGTGAAGAGCGCGGCGAGACTGGTGGCCGCCCGAGCCGAGCCCCAGATGTCGGGGGTGAACTCGTAGCGCCAGATCTCGCCCTCATGATCACCTGCGAGTACGAACGTGTAGACCAAATGCTCGAAGTTGAACAGCCGCACTTGATGCCGCCACGGGAAGGGCGTGCCGATCGATATCGCCAGGGTGTCGAGTTCCTCGCCCCCGTCGGTCGGCCACGGCATGATCCATCCCCCGTTGGGCAGCAGCCGTCGGGGCGGCCATTTCTGCGACTGGAACCAGGCCAGCTGCTCGGCGACGTGGTCCACACCGAAGAGCCGGTAGACCAGGTCGGGGGGCTGCGCGACGGGCGCTTCAGCGTGCTCGGGCCAGTCGAGGCCCGCAGCTGTCGCCGCCGCACGGTACTGCGCGACCGCGTCACGCAGCACGCGCATGTCGTCGAGCATCAGGGCACCGCCGGTGAGTTGGGGGTCATGCACATGCTGGCTCCGCCCTCGCTGACCCGGAATCCAAAGCTCGGCCCGTTCGCCGCGACCCATGGCTTCACCGGCAGCACGATGAACCGCTCGCCGTCGGCTACGTCGCACTTGCGGAAGAACGCAGACATCTCGGTGCCCTGTGGGCTCGACTCCGAAGGCGGGACCGGTTGGAGCCGGGCCCGGGTGGGCTGGCGTGGGCACGCGCTGCGGGGCCGTCGAACTAGTTGCTGTCTCTGGCGGGTGGCATCGCCTGCACAGACGTCTTCGCGGTCAGTCGCGCAGCGAGCCGCTCGTCGAGGTACGCGGCCAACTGCGCGTCCTCACCCGAGGTCATTGTCGTACGGCAGAGGTACCGCGGCTCGTGCCGGTCGGCGCAGTCCACGCGGTAGGCCTCCCGCAGCCGACTAACATGCTGGATCGCCGCCCATGGCACCCGCAGTGAGGTGTGGACGGTGTGCCACTCGATGGCATCCGTGCTGAATACATACCGCAGGGGCGCCAGCATTTCCGGGTTGCGCCGCAGGTGCAACGGACCGTTGATCAACCCGGCAAAGCACCAGATCACCCCGAACGGGAGGCCAAACAGCCCGGCGAGAAACCACGCACCCTCGGCCATGAACGTGCCGAGGCTCGTGATGGAAAGAAGCAAACCTGCGATGGCAAACGTACGGCTGGTCCGCCGCACATCTCGCCGCAGCAACCGTGCGAACCTGGCATCCGGAGTGACAACCAAGTCGAATCCGTCTTGGAGGCCTACGTTGCTGAGCTTCTCGTCGCCCACATGCACCCCTCGCTGTCCTTCAATAGGAGCCCTCGGCGAAATCTAGCCCCTGCCGACCCGCACCGCGATCATCGCCAGTTGGCAGAGCTTCTCCTCGTCGAGACGCACACCTAGGCCTTGCCTCCGCTGGGGACGGTGGTGCGGCCGTCGGCGACGGCGATCTGGAAGGCGGCGTCGATAGCGGCGACGTTGCGGGTGATGTCGCCGCGGGTGGCGGCCCGCATGATGACGACGCCGGCGTAGACGGACGAGTCGAGCGGCCCGCTGACGTTGTCGCCGACGCGGGTGGTGATGGTGGCGTCGACGACGCAGTCGAGGCGCAGCAGTTCCTCTCGGCTGGTGATGGCGGTGACGGTGCCGGCGGGGCGGGGCAGCATGTACTGGATCATGTGGTCGTCGCGGGGTGCGGGGGCGATGTCAACGCCGGCGCCGGTGGCGAGGTCGAGGAAGGTGTCCCACAGGTCGATGCCGTACTGGTGGCGGATCTGCGCGGTGATGCCGCCGCCGCCGGGGCGGCAGGCGATCTCACCGATGAGGTAGCCGTCCGGGCTCTTGAAGACTTCGAGATGGGTGACGCCGTCGCGGAGCCCGAGGGCGTCGACGACCTGGGTGTGCAGGTCGGCGATGAGGTGGGTTTCGGGGTCGTGGTCGGGCAGGGTGTACGAGCCGATGACGCCGCCGACACTGTCGAGGACGGGCGCGAAGTAGCGGGACACGGGCGCGAACCGCACGTGACCGTCGATGACCACGCCGTCGCAGTGGTATTCGGCTTCGATGTCGACCATCTGTTCGGCCAGCAGGGGGAACGGTGCGGTGCGCATGGCGGCGCGGCTGTCGTCGGCGAAGACGTCGTGCAGGTGGTCGGGGTCGCGGATGACGACGACGTAACCGGCGCCGCCGCCGCACGCGCGTTTGACGACGACGGGCCAGCCGAGGTGCCGGGCGGCCTCGACCGTGTCGTCGAGGGATTCCATCCGCCGGAACGCGGTGACGGGCAGGCCGGCGGCTGCGAGTTTCTGCTTCATCACGAACTTGTTGGAGAACGCGTTGGCGACCTCATATCCGGGGCCGGGCAGGCCCAGGTAGGAGCGCAGGTAGCCGCCGGCTTGGACGCTCCATTCGGAGGGTGCGACAACCCAGTCGAAGGGGTGCCTCTCACGGATTCGCAGGGCGGCGAGCCGTACGCCGGTGAGGTCGGCCACGGAGTCGACGAGTTCGACGTCGGTGCCCGGGTCGTAGAAGTGCCGGTACTTGTCGATGGTGATGACGGAGAGCCGGACGTCGGGGCGGTCCTGCAGGAGCCGGGCTCCGGTGCGGCAGTTGGAGTTGACGAGCAGCACGTTGGGCATGGTCACCCCACCGTTTCCTGAGGCACGGCGTGGGCCATGGCGGGGGTTTCCGTCCGGACGGGTCTGGCGTCGGTGGACCGGCTGGTGCGGGTGGGCGATCTGGTCCAGATGACGACGGCCAGTACGGCGGTGACGGCGGCGGGCAGAAAGACGAACACGGAGCCGGTGAGGCCGACGGTGAGGCCGAGCAGCAGTGACGACAGCGGCACGGTGCCGGTGATGAAGGTACGGATGACGGCGTTGACCCGGCCGGACAATTCGGCGGGAATCTCGGCTTGGCGGTAGGCCATGGTCGTGGCGTTGACACCGCCTTCGCCGAAGCAGAGCAGGCAGAACGCGATGACGACGAGGATGGGCGCGACGAGCAGCAGGCCGACGGAGCCGAGGGCTGCGACGCCGAGCCACACGCCGATGCGCAGGTGGCGTCGGTGCGGCCCGTTCGGTGCCAGAGGGCTGACCCAGGAGCCGATGGCAGCGGCGACGGCACCGAAGGAGACGGCGATACCGAGCGCACCAGGGGACCAGTTCCACTGGTTGGTGCCGATCGTGAGGATGGTGGGTTCGACGGCGCCGGCGCCGAGGTTGTAGAGGGCTACGGCTGCGGTGAGCCGGCGCAGGTCTGGTCGGGCCCGGAAGTAGGCGATCCCTTCGCGGATCTGCTCTCGCATGGTGGGGCCGTGGCGTTCGATGACGGTGCGCACCTTGGGTAGGAACAGGGCGGCGACGGCGGTGACGAGGAAGCTGCCGGCGTCGATGATGAGGGCCCACGTGACGCCGGCGGCGGCGATGGTCAGACCGGCCAGGGCAGGGCCGGCGAACCGGGCGACGAGCTGCGCGGAGTTGAACCAACTGGCTGCCTGGTCGAGCCGTTCGCGGGGGACGAGGGCGGGGATCAGGCCGTAGTCGCCTGCCACGTCGGAGACCACCTTGGCCAGGCCCATGACGGCGAGCATGACGAAGACCAGGGCGACCTGTTCGAACAGGAGCAGCAAGGGGATCATGGCCACGGCGGCACATTGGACGATCTCGCCGGCGATGAACAGGGTGCGCCGGTCGTGCCGGTCGATGAACGCGCCGAGGAGCGGGGCAAGCAGGAAGGGCGCGGTCTGGGCGGCCATGCTCGTGACGGCGAGCAGGCTGGAGCCGGTGGATTCGAGCAGCGCCCAGGGCACGGCCAGGTACAGGAACGTGTTTCCGGCCATGGAGATGGCCGTCGCTCCGGTGTACAACCAGAACTTTCTCATGATCTTCCCATCGCCGTCGCGGCCGGGTGCGGCTCTCGCTGTGTGGGGCAGGGCCTTGGCGGTGCGGCGGACTCCGTTGGGGAAATCGTCCGGCGCGGCTATCCGTCGACAGTCATGTTGCCACGTCTTGCCAAATCTTGGCAATGCGGTCACGATGATGGCGCGATGAGGGGTGCTCCCGCTTCGCAGGATTGGCAACAATGGCCAGGCCTTGTGCGTGCCAGGCGAGCCAGGCGCAATCCACGCCCACACTCATCCGAGAGAGAGGCAGTACCGTGGCGCAGACCCTCGTGGCCCCATCGTCCGTCACCGTGACCCGGCTCGCGGGCAACATCGGCGCCGAGATCGGTGGTGTCGACACCAGCGGACCGCTCAGCGACGCCGCCGTCGCCGCCGTCCGTGCCGCCCTGCTGGCGCACAAGGTGGTGTTCCTCCGCGACCAGAACCTCGACTACGACAGCCAGCAGGCGTTTGCCGAGCGGCTGGGCGAGCTCACGCTCAGCCACCCCATCTACGCCGCACCGGAGCGCCGTCCCGCGTTGCGCGAGATGGACTCCGCCCATGGCACGAAGGCAAACCACTGGCACACCGACCTGACCTTCATCGAGCGCCCACCCGCGTTCTGCCTCCTTCATGCCAAGATCATTCCGCCGGTGGGCGGGGACACGATGTGGGCGAACTGCGTCACCGCGTACCAGTCGCTGCCCGCTCCGCTGCGCGCACTCGCCGACGAGCTGCGCATCCTGCACAGCAACGACTCCGACTTCACCGACGACACCGTGGACCACCGCGACGACTACGTGTCCACCGCCTACGTCGCTGAGCACCCGGCTGTGCGGGTGCACCCGGAGACCGGCGAGCGTGCGCTGCTGCTCGGTGGCTTCGCCCGCAGCGTCGTGGGGATGACCCCGGCCGCCGGCCGCGACCTCATCCGGCTGCTGCAGGAGTACGTGACCCAGCCCGAGCAGACCGTCCGCTGGCAGTGGCGCGTCGGCGACCTCGTCATCTGGGACAACCAGGCGACGATGCACTACGCGATCTACGACTACGGCCGGGAGCGCCGTCGTGGCGAGCGACTGACGACCATCGGCCAGACCCCGGTCGGCATCGACGGCCAGGCCAGCGTCACCATCGCCGGTGACACCTCCGCATACAGCGCCGGCCTGCGCTGACGCCACGGCCCTTGTCGGACCGTGAGGAAGAGGCTGTGACATGAAGAACGTGCTGCTGATCAACTCGGGTCGCAAGGCCGTCGGCTGCGCACTCCAGGAACGGGACGACATCCTGCTGTCGGTCATCTCCATGCCCGGCTACCTCGACTGGTACGACGCGGGCACCGACCTGGAGGTTGTCGACACCATCGAGAACCTGGATCTGGTACGCGCGGCCGCCCTGCGGATCCGGGAGCGTAATCCCTTCGACTACGTGGTCGCCCCGTCGGAGTGGAGCGTCCCTGCCGGAGGCTTCATCCGTTCCTACTTCGGCATCCCCGGGCCGAGCTTCGACGTGGCGAACGCGTTCTCCAACAAGTTCGTGATGAAGCAGAAGGTCGCCGCGGCCGGGCTGCCGGTGGCGAGGTTCCGTCGGGTGAACACGCTCGGTCAGCTCGTCGCCGTCGGTGACGAGCTGGGCTGGCCGTACGTGCTCAAATCCGCCTTCGGCGGCGGCTCGGAGAACGTGTTCGTCGTCCGCGACACCGAGCACGCCAAGTCGATCATGGCCGGGGAGACCCTGGCCCGTCTGAGCGACCTGGACAGCCCGATGCTGGCCGAGGAGTTCGTCGACATCGACACCGAGTTCCACTGCGACGGGGTCGTCGTCGACGGCAAGGCGGTGTTCGCCGCCGCCTCCCGTTACCTCGCCCCGGTCCTCGACAGCCTCGGCGGCGTGATCGGCTCGTACACGCTCCCGGACGACCACGCCGACGCCCGCCTGATCTGCGACCTGCACGATCGGGTGATCACCGCACTGGGGCTCCCCGACGGCGTCACCCACCTGGAGGTTCTCAAGTCCTCGCGCGGCTACCTGGTCGGTGAGATCGCCTGCCGGACCGCTGGCGGCGGCATCCCTCTCCAGCTTGAACACCAGTACGGAGTGGACACCACCGACGCCCTCATCGCCACGTCCATCGGCGACCCGGTCGAGTTGGACGTCCCGTCCCGATCCGACTACATGATCCAGTACATGCTGCCCCGGCCGGTGGGCACCGTCACCGCGATCAGTGCCGCCGCCGACCTGCGCTCCGCGCCTGGCGTGGAGTACGTCGAGATCAGCACGAAGGTCGGCGACCACCTCGCCGGTCCGGTGGACTCCTCGGTCTACGCCGGCATCGTGCTGATCCGGGCCGCGACCGAGGCGCAGGTGGCCGAGCGATGCGCGGAGATCGCGCGCCGGTACCGCATCGACGTGGCAGCGGAGCCGGTCGGCGACTCTGCGACGGCTGTCCTGGCCGAGACGAGGGGGTGACGCTGTGCGGATCACCGACCACCATGGCCTGGCTCTCGCTGACATCGTCCCGGAGGAGGTGGCGCAGCGGCCGTGGCGCGGCAGCGACAAGCACATCGACGTGGTACGCCTGCCAAACCCCCCGGACGATTTCCTGCCCGAACTCGCCGGACTCGGCTTCGTCCACAAGCCGGAACTGCTGTCGTGGCGCGCCGAACTCGGCCCGGACGAGGAGGAGTTCCTGGCCCGGCTGGCCACGAAGCCACGCCAGGACATCAGGCGCTCCATCCAGCGGGCCGAAGCCGCGCTCACCCTGACTGTCCACGACACCCTGCCGGCGCCGTTGCTCGACCGGTTTCTGGACCTGTACCGCTCGCGTGTGGCGGAGATGACCTACGGAATCACTATCGCGTGCCGGTACCGGGACGCGATGCTCGACGGTCCGGACAAGTACTACGGCGTCTTCGCGATGGACGGCGCGGAGATCGCCGGCGGGTGCCTGGTCCGTGAATGCCCGGACGAGGAGACGGTGCGCATCCGCTTCTCCGCCGTGACCGAGGAGTGGCGCCGGGCCAGCCTGGCTCGCACCCTCTACTTCGGGGCGATGCGAGTGGCCCGCGACAAGGGCTTCAAGTGGGTGACGCTGGGCGATGAACCCAACCTGTACGGCCACCTGACCAAGATGGGCCTGTTCCCATTCAAGGTCGCCATGGGCTTCCACCCGGTGCCGTCGCAGGACAATCACGACCCCGAGGGCCGCGACCTCGCTGACCTGGTCCTGACCGGCACGCACCTGAGCGGGCCCGGGCTGATGCTCGGGTATGTGCCCGGCCGTCGCCACGAGCGGCAGTTGACCGGGTACGTCATCAGCGACGAGCCGGTGGACCTGAAGCGGATCGCCGCCCCGTTCCTGGACGCGGTGGTCCAGGTGCCGCCTGGTGAGCGCGCCGCCTCGGCGGCGGTCCCGCTGCCCTGAGCGGCGCTGCTTGTCCCCGCTGCCGACACTCCTGGACTGACTGACGCGACGGCTCCCGGTCCCGCCGGGAGCCGTCGTCGTGTTCCACCACGCCCGCCGCCTGATGAATCCCGTAGCGGCTCGCCGATGGCCGGTGACACGGCGAACCCCGGGTGTACGCCGGCGGACCGGCGCACACCCGGGGAACTGGCCCCGCTCACGTTGGCGGTGGGCTACATGCCCGCGCCCGCCACGAAGTCGGAGGTGTTGCCCTGCAATGTGACAGCGGGAGCGCCGTCGACACCGACAGTGGTGGTGCCGGCGACGGTGACCCGCTCACCGCGGCGGTGCTCGGTGTAGTCCTTGATCGCGTAGTGCAGGGTCGCCTGGTTGTCCCAGATCACCAGGTCGCCCTTCTGCCACTTCCAGCGCACCGTGTACTCGGGCTTGGTGGCGTACTCCGTCAGGATCCGGAGCAGGTCGCGGCCGGCCTGCGGGGTGTAGCCGGTGACAGCCCGCGCGAACCCGCCCAGCAGCAGGCAGCGTTCGCCGGTTTCCGGGTGCACCCGGACGGCCGGGTGTTCGGCCGCGAAGCGGTTCTTGAGGTACTTGGTCCGCACGTCGCCGTCGTAGGTGGCGTCGGTGAAGTCCGAATCGTTGGAGTGGACGACGCGCAATCCGTCGGCCAGCGTGCGCAGTCCCTCCGGCAGGTCCCGGTATGCCGCACCGGTGTTGGCCCAGATCGTGTCGCCGCCGACCTCGGGGCAGACCACGTTGTGCAGGAAGGCGAAGGCCGGCGGGTTGTCCATGTAGGTGAAGTCCGCGTGCCAGTAGTTCGCGCGGGTGCCCTCGCCGCGGGAGTCCATCTCCCGCAGCAGCGGCTTGCCCTCGGGGCCGCCGTAGATCGGGTGCCCCAGGGTCAGGGTGCCGAACCGCTTGCCGAACGCCACCAGACGGTCGTAGTCCAGATCCTGACGCCGGATGAAGATCACCTTGTGCGTCAGTAGCGCCTGCCTCAGTTCGCGGATCACATCGTCGCTGAGGTCCTCGGAGGCGTCCACGCCGAGGATCTCAGCGCCGATGTTGCCCGCCACCTGCCGGATCCGGACCCGGGTGTTGACGGGGTTCTCGATGGTGTGAGTCACCTGGTCCTGCCCTTCCTTGTCGGAGTCGACGGCTCTGCCCGCGTGGAGCCTGGGAGGTGCACACGCTCCACGTCTGGGCGCCTGGCCAACGCCGCCGGTCTTGAGAGCCATATTGCCAAGTCTTGCCAGCCCTGGCAACGCCTGAATCCGCAGTATGAGAACTACTTTTCAGTCAGCAGCAACCTCGGCTCGGCGTTCGCCGATTGCTGGCCGTTGCCAAGTCTGGCAAGCTTTGGCAAAGCGCATCGTCTCGTGGGAGGGCTAAACATGATCGATACCGAGGCCGTGGAGGCGATCCGCCAGGAGCTGATCACCTGGAGGTACAAGGGGCTGCCGGTGGCGCTGGACGGCTGCACCATCGCCAACGCCGCGGAACGCGGGCTCAACCTGTTCGAGGACGGATTCCTCGGGCCGATGCTCGTGCTCGACGACGACGCCCTGACCCACAACCTCACCACGATGGCGAAGTGGTGCGCCGACCGGGGAATGCAGCTCGCCCCGCACGCGAAAACGACGATGGCGCCGCAGCTCTGGGCTCGCCAGATCGAGGCGGGGGCGTACGGGCTGACTGCGGCCAACACCGCCCAGCTGCGGGTGTACCGCGCCTTCGGGGTGTCCCGGGTCATCTTCGCCAACGAACTGGTCGACAGTGCCGGGCTGCGCTGGGTCGACGAGGAACGGTCCGCGGACCCCGGGTTCGAGTTCGTCTGCTTCGTCGACTCGGTCGAGGTGGTGACCCAGATGGAGGCCTCGCTGCGTCAGGTGGGCGCCGCGCCGGTGGATGTCCTGGTCGAGGTCGGCCGGACTGCCGGACGGGCCGGGGCGCGGTCGGTGGCCGAAGCGACGGCGGTGGCCCGCGCGGCCGCGGCCAGCCCACTCCTGCGTCTCGTCGGGGTGGGGGGCTACGAGGGTGTGCTGGTCAACGACCCGTCGCCGCACAGCATCTCGGTGGTCAACGAATTCCTGCACCGAATGCGCGACCTGACCATCGCCCTGCATCGCGAGGGACTGTTCGAGACCGACGAGATCCTGCTCACCGCAGGGGGCAGCTGCTTCTTCGACCAGGTCGCCGAGGTGTTCGGCGGGCCGTGGCCGGGCATGTCGGTGACCACCGTGCTGCGCAGCGGGTGCTACGTCACCCACGACGACGGCTTCTATCGGTGGATGTCGCCGTTCTCGCGGGGCGAGGCCGCCAACGGCTCGCTACGGCCGGCCCTGAAGCTGTGGGCGCGGGTCACCTCGATGCCGGAGCCAGGGTTGGCCCTGCTGACTGCCGGCAAACGGGACCTGTCGTTCGATGCCTGGCCGCCGGAACCGCAGCTGGTCCGCGGCGTCGGCGGCGAGATCCGTGAGCTGGCCGACTGCGCCATCCGTGCGGTCAACGACCAGCACGCCTTCCTCACGCTGCCCGCCGGGCACGGGCTCGCGGTGGGGGACTGGGTCATGCTCGGACTGTCCTACCCGTGCACGGCCTTCGACAAGTGGCAGCTGATCCC
Source organism: Micromonospora sp. M61 (assembly GCF_018070245.1). Classification (NCBI taxonomy): domain Bacteria; kingdom Bacillati; phylum Actinomycetota; class Actinomycetes; order Micromonosporales; family Micromonosporaceae; genus Micromonospora; species Micromonospora sp. M61. The sequence continues at coordinate 18,934 of NZ_JAGPYA010000058.1, forward strand.
GGTCGTGCGGGGCGAAACCGTTGTCGACTTCGTCCGGACCTACTTCTGACGAGGCTGCCCGGTGTGGGCGGCGCCGCCGTGGCGACGCCGCCCACACCGGACGGCTCGGGCCCCGCTGACTAGAGAAAGTGGCCGCTGGCAAGGTACGGCGTGGGTTCCGTCATGCCCCGTAGCGCAAGATAGCCCTCCTGGCCGATGTCCAGCCGGGCGGCGAGCCCCACGTCGATCGCCCAGTGGTTGGCGGTGGTGATGCAGTTGATCAGCGTCGGCCCGTGCGACGAGGCCAGCGCCTCCCACAGCAGCGAGGACGCCGTCTGCGGGTCCTCGGCCGCCAGCAGCTTCGCCTGCCCGAGATCCTCGTCGATGAACACGTACCCCTGCCGACCCGACTGCCGGGACACCACCAGACGCATCCGGCGAATCATGTATTCGTGGTCAGGGCCGTGCCCGGCGCCGCGCCGGCTCACGTCCAGCCGATCCATCCACTCGATGTCGTTCTCGTCGCCCTCGCTCAGGCCGGAGACCGTCGGCAGCGTGGACCGGTCCACGGTGCCCACCATGCGCATCTGCGGATAGAGCAGGAAACCCGCCAACCGGTAGCGGCGGGTGGCCCCGGGGTGCACTGTCGACGAGAACAGCCCCGGACGCCCATCGGCATGGGCCAGGACGGCGTCCATCAGCTGTCGGCCCAGCCCGCGCCCCTGGTGCTGGGGCAGCACGCCATACGTGGCCAGATACCAGACCTGTTCCCGATTCTGCGAGATGGCGAAGCCGACCATGTCGTCACCGTCCATGGCCGCCCAACAGCCGCCCGGATCGGTCTCCACGAGGTACGACATCCGGTCGATCCACTGCTTGCCCACCGCGGCGGACCGGGGCTGAACCTCCGGCTCGCTCACCCGGCGGCTGAGCCGGTCGCCTTCGAAGAAGGTCGCCGCCGAGGCTCGCTCGGCGGCTGGCACGTCCTCGACCCGCATCGGCCTGATCTGCGTCTCTCCCACGATCTCAACCGTCCTTTCCGCTGCTCGCCGGTGGTCGTGCGCTCATTCCCCGTAGCCTGGCCGACGCCGACAGCGTCTCGGCCAGACTGCGCCAGGCCTCCGCCGCCAACTCCAGGTTGTGCGCCGCAGTGGCGTTGTGCGCCAGCCGCTGCAGGTGCGCGATGCCGGCCTCGGTGTCGCCTCCGACGATGGAGAGTCGGCCGCGTAGCACCTCGATCCGCAGCCGATCCCGGAACGACAGGCGCCCGTCCGAGTCGTCGATCCTGCCGGCCAGATCCTGGGCCTCGGCGAACCGCCCCTCCTCGAACGCCAGGTGTGCCTGCAGGGAGAGCATCTCCTGCTGGTGCAGCTCGGACCCGATCATCCGCAGCACGGGGGCGACCTCCTCCAGGCGGGCACGTGCCTCCGCAACCTGCGCCGGGGTGCTCTGCAGGTACAGCGAAGCAGCGGCGAGCCTCAGTCGCACCCACAGCTTGAGATCTTCGTGGCTGTCCAGCAGTCGCAGCGCCTGTTCCAGCATCTCCTGCGAGGCACGGTAGTCACCCTGGCGCATGCTGACCGTCGCCGATGCCCACAGCGCCTCCACGTACGGGGTGCCCGGAGTGCCTTCGGTGAGGGCGCACAGCAGGTCGGCGTGCCGGCGTGCCTCGCTCAGCCGGCCCGCCTCGGCCTCGGTGGGGATCAGCACGTGCAGGGCGGCCGTCCGGTCCGGCAGAGCGAGCGCGGTGGACAGTTTGACGGCCCGCTCGGCGTACTCGCGGGCCTTCACGATGTCGCCGAGGACTCGCAGGCATCGCGACATCCGGGTGCACGTGCGCACCAGCAGTTCGGGCACGTCAAGTTCCTCGGCCAGCGCGAGCAGCTCGGTCAGCAACGCGTACGCCGCCTCGTGCGCGCCCTCGTCACTGCGCAGCCCGGCCAGCAGCCACAGGGCCTGCCAGCGCAGCTCCGGCGCGCGTCCGTCGTCGAGGCGGAGCGCCTCGGCCACGCGTTCGGCGCTGTCGGTCTGCACACCCGACGTGACCGAGGCGAGCACGATTGCCAGTGTTGCCGACATCGGCTGGGAGAGGAACGCGGCCTCCTCGACCCCGAGCCGCTCTGCCAGGTACGCCACCACACGTGGCGTGGGTTGCCGGGCGCCCGACTCCAGCCGCGACAAATAGCCGGTGGAGATGTAATCCCCTGCGAGTGCAGCCTGCGACAGTCCGCGTCCCAATCGGAGGGCCCTCAAGCGTCGACCGAACTGCGGCTGATCCAATGTCTCATCCCTGAGGTGTGGGAGGCGGTGCCACTCGGCATCGACTCACATCTGCCGAGACACGCAATCACGGCAGAATGCAGACGGGTTGCGGCATCACGAATGTGATCCCCCCAGCGCCTCTTGGTGGCTTGACCGTAGTCGTGGAATAGCGGCCTTGTCAACGTCAGGCAACAGCATTGTCAAAGACGTTGCCGTCCTCTACCGTCGTCGCTGAGCGCCACCCTGTCCCAGCTCGCCATCCATTCCGCCAGCCGCCGGCTGGTCCCGCGGCCGGTCGCCAGCGGGCGCTGGGTTCGCCACTGCTGGCGGCCTTTTGCCACGTGCACATTCCGGCGCGTGCCCTCTGCGAGGAGTCTCGAATGGCCTCGGTGAACACCCTCAGCCCGCCCACCGACCTCGACTTCAGCAAGCTGTCTCCCGAGATCCGGCGCGAGCTGCGCAAGCTGTGCCGGTTGGACAACCACCACGGAATACTCGGCGTCCTCTTCGACTACGCGGTCGTGGCATTCGCCGTGTACCTCAGCGTGGGCGTGTCGTACTGGTTCTACCCGGTGTCCCTGGTGCTCATCGGGTCCACCCAGCGTGCCCTGGTCAACCTCCTGCACGAAGCGTCGCACAAGGTGCTGGCACGCAATCAGACCTTGAACCTGGTGCTCAGCACGGTCTTCACCGGGCACCTGGTGTTCCACATGCACAACCCCTACCGCAGCTCACACATCGGCCTCCATCACCGCTACCTCGGTGACAGGGACAAGGACCCCGACTACAGCTTCCACGTGGAGTGCGGCATCTACGATCCGGGCGGCTCCAACCGGGCCTTCTTCCTGCGCAACATTCTCCTTGCGGCTCTGGGTCTGCGAACCCTCGAGTATGTCCGCTACGTGGTGGAGGACCGGCTGCTGTTCCGCGAGGACCAGATTGCCGTCTCGATGCCGATCAGCCTGCGGGCCGAGCGCTGGCTGCTGCTCGGAGTATGGACGGTGCTGCTGACCCCGATCGTGTCCGGCGGCTACCTGCTCGAATTCGTCCTGTTCTGGATTGTGCCGCTGTTCACCACCGCGGTCGCCATCGGCTGGCTGTCCGAACTGGCCGAACACTTCCCGTTGCCGGAGAGCGAGAACAGGCAGATCCTGATGACCCGCAACCGCCACGGCTGGGCCATCGAACGGTTCCTGCTGGGGCGCCACAACGACAACTACCACCTGGTTCACCACCTCAACACCGGCGTGCCCTTCTGGAACATGAAGAAGGCCCACCGGATCCTGCTCGGCGATCCGGCTTACGCGTTGTGGGACGGGATGTGGGCCGGCATCATGACCCGCTCGCCGGGCCGCAGGGACAAGGAAACGCTGATCAGTTACGCCGGGAAATACCGCGAGTGGCGTCGCACCGGCGGCGATCCCGGCGACCCGGGGCAGCGCAGTTTCGCCGAGATCGCCGCGCTGGCCAGGCACTCGTGGACGCCGCCACCGCAACCACAGCCGGCACCGGTGCCCGCTCCAGCACGGCCAGTGGCGGCGCCGCCGGAGCCCGCGGAGTCGCCCGTACCGGCCAGGGCCCGACGATGACGGCTGGCATGATCCACCTCAACACCGCCGGCGCGGGCCTGCCGGCCCCCGGCGTCACGGCCGCGATGACCGGCTACCTCGAGGCGGAGGCCACGGCCGGGCCGTACGAAGCCGAACAGGCCCGCGCCGACGATCTCACCAACCGGGTGTACGCCGTGCTCGCGGACCTCGTCGGTGCGCAAGCGGAGCACATCGCCCTGTTCGCCAGTGCCACCGACGCGTGGTGCCGGATCGCGTGCCAACTCACCCTGCCCCAGGGAAGCCGGATCTGGACGACCCCGTACGAGTACGCGGGCAACCTCATCGCCCTGCAGCGGCTCGCCGCCCGCCGCAAGTGCTCCCTCGAGGTGATCCCGGTGGGCGGCGCCGGCGACCTCGACCTGGAGTGGATGCGCGCCCACCTCGACGATCGGGTGGCGCTGGTGTCCGTGGTCCACATGCCGTCGGCGGTCGGGCTGATCCAGCCGGTCGAGCAGATCGGCGCGCTGTTGGCCGGCTCCGCAGCGGTGTACGTGGTGGACGCGTGCCAGACGGTGGGCCAGATCCGCGTCGACGTCGATGCGATCGGCTGCCACGCGCTCACTGCGGCGGGCCGCAAGTTTCTGCGCGGCCCGCGCGGTACCGGCTTCGCCTACCTGCGCCCCGACCTGTGGGACCGGATCGACCCCGTGTTCTACGACCTGCACGTCGCGCAGGCGCTTTCGCTGCACGAGCACCGGTGCGACGTGGACACGGCGGCCCGGTTCGAGACCGCCGAACGTGGCAACGCCGCGATACTTGGCCTGCTCGCCGCCGCCGAGTACGCCCGCGCCGCGTCGCCGGCGCCGACAGCCGAGGTGTACTCGGCACTGACCGCCACCATTCGGCAGACACCCGGTGCCCGGCCATTGATGCCCGGCAGCCGACACAGCGGCATCGCGTCCTTCACGCACGACCGGCTGGCGCCGGAACGGATCCGTGACGCCCTCGCCGACGACGGGCTCAACACCTGGGTCGGCGTCGGCGCGCACACTCCGCTGTACCTGGCCGCGGCCGGGATCGAACGGTTCGTGCGCACGTCGGTGCACCACTACAACAGCCTTGCCGACATCGAGGCGTTCGGCCGGTCGCTGCGCCGTGTCTGCGCCGCCTGACCGATGTTGAAATGGCCTGCCGCCGAGGGGCGAACGGGCACCGGACCGGTTCAGCCGGTGGCGGCTCGGCCGGCGAGGGCAGGGCCGTCACCGTACGGCTTGGCCAGGGTCTCCGCGAGGTTGCGCCACAGCTCGGCGGCGAGCTCGACGTTGTGGGCCTCGTCGGCCTGGCGGGCGAGGTCCTGCAGCGCCCGTATGCCGCCGTCGGCCTCACCGCCCAGAATGGACAGACGCGCGTGCAGGGCGGCGAGCTTGAGCCGATCGCGGAACGACAGCAGCGACCGCTGGGTGGCGGCCGCCTCGCACAGCACGCGCGCGTCGTCGAGCCGCCCCTCGGCGAACGCCAGGTGAGCCTGGAGGCTCTGCAACTCCTGGTGCTGGCGCTCGGTGCCGATCAGGTTCAGGACCGGGCCGACAGCATCGAGTGCGGTGCGGGCCTGAGACGGCTGCGCCGGAGTGATCTGCAGATACAGGGAGGCGGCGGCCAGGTGCAGCCGGATCCACAGCTGCAGGTCGTTGCGGCTGTTCGCGCCGGACAACGCCTCCTCCAGATACGCGATGGCGCCGGCGTGGTCACCCTGCCGGGTGCGGACCGTCGCGGCCGACCAGAGCGCCTCGACGTGCAGCGTCCCGCCCGCAGGCTTGGTGAGGTGGCACAACTCGTCGGCATGGGTGCGGGCCTCATCGAGCTGGCCCGCCTCGGCCAGCGCGGAGACGAGGGCCTGCAGGGTCGCCGCGCGGTCGGTGAGCGACAGCTCGTCGGCGATGCTGTGCGCCTGCTGCGCGTACTCCCGGGCGCCGGTGGTGTCGCCGAGGGTGCGCAGGCAACGCGACAGCTGGGTCTGCGCGCGGGCCAGCAGCGGCGCGACGCCGAGTTGCGTGCTCAGCTTGACCAGCTCCTCCAACAGGTGGCGCTGCTCGTCGCGCTCGCCGGCCTCACCGCGGATCTCCGCGAGCAGCCAGAGCGCCTGCCAACGCTCGGCCGGGTCTCGCTGGCCGTCGGTACGCAGCGCCTCGGCCAGTGGTTCGGCGACGCGGTCGTCACCGCTGGCGGAGATCATCGCGGCCAGGATCTGGGTGAACGGGGAAGCTTGCACGACGTTCACCGGGTCGGCGTTCGGGTCTTCCAGGACCGATGCCGGCACGCCGAGGCGCTGTGCGAGGTACGCCACCACACGGGGGGTCGGACGCCGGGCCCCGGACTCGAGGCGGGAGAGGTAGCCGGTGGAGATTCCACCCTTTGCCAGCGCCGCCTGGGAAAGGCCGCGCTTTTCGCGCAGTGCGCGAAGCCGGGGCCCGAACTCGGACTGCTGCAGCATCTCCAACCCCCAAGGCCAAGGTCTCCGACAACCGACATCAAGCGCCGCAGGTATGACCGCCGGTAATGACTCGGCATTGCCACCGACGGTATGTGGTTGAAAAGGAGTATAGCCACGCCGACGGGCCGCGTGACAGCGTGCCGGCACAGGGGTTGCCTCGACGGGTTGCCGACGCATTGCCGCGTCGGCAACCCTGCGTATCCGGGTCAGAACCGGGTGTTGTGCAGGGCGTACACCTCCGACTCGGGCATCGCCGCCAGGTCGCGGACGTCTGCGCGCTTGATCGCGGTGTAGAGGTCCCGGCGGGGCGAACCCAGCACCGACATCAACAGCTCGTCGCGCTCCAACGCGGCAACCGCCTCAGCCAGGCTGGCGGGCAGGACGGTGACCCCGCGGCGCCGCAGTTCCGCGTCGGACAGGGTGTTCGGGTCGACGGTCAGTGGCGGGCCTGGATCGAGCCGCCGCCGTACCCCGTCCAACCCGGCATGGATGACGGCGCCCAGCGCCAGGTACGGGTTGGCGGTGCCGTCGCATGGTTTGATCTCGACGTTGGTGGTGCCGGACTCGTCGCCGCCCAGCACCGACGGGACCCGGACGGCGGCCTCGCGGTTGTCGAAGCCGTAACACCCGTAGGCACCGGCCCACCTGCCCCGCACCAGCCGCGCGTAACTGTTGACACTGGGGCACAGCAGGGCGGTGAGCGCTGGCAGGTGCGTCAGCACCCCGGCGATGAAGTGGTGCGCGACGTCCGACAGCCCCGCCCCGGGCGCGGCGAACGCGTTGTCGTCGCGCCAGAGGGACACGTGCAGGTGGTTGCCATTGCCGCGCAGCCCCGAAAGCGGCACCGGGGCGAACGTGGCGCGCAGCCCGTGCTGCCGGGCCAGACCACGGGTGAGTATCCGCTGCCACACGTGGTTGTCGGCGGCACGCAGTGCCGGGGCGGGCCGGACCGTGACCTCGTGCTGGCCCGGAGAGGTCTCCGGGTGGTACTGCTCCACCGCCACACCGACCGAGCGCAGGGCGCGGATCAGCGCGATCACGTAGCCGTTGGTGACGTCGAACGCCTCGTTGTCGAGCGTGAGCCCGTCGTCGAACGGCACCCCGTCGCGCAGCAGCGTGAACTCCGGTTCGAACGCGGCCACGACGGCGTACCCCTCCTGGTGGGCCTCGGCCACGGCGTCGCGGAGGAACGCTCGCGGACACGCACCCCACGGGGCACCGTCCCTGGTGAGCAGGTCACCGAGCATCGCCGCGGAGCCCGGCGCGTGCGGCAGCAGCGCCAGGGTGTCCGGGTCGGCGGAGATGCGTACCTCGTCCATCACCGCGAACCCCGGCACCGGCTGGGCCTGGTCCAGCAGGCTCGCCGCCTGGCGACCCACCGACAGCGGCACCCCCGACCGTAGCCGGCCGGGGAGCACCTCCCGGCCCACGCCCTTGCCCCGGAGGATTCCGTTGTGGTCCACCCACAGGAAGCGGACGATCTCCAGGTCGTGCCGCTCGACCAGTGCCAGGACGTCCGCCGCGGTCCGGCGCGGCGACCCGTCCACGGGACCGACATCGTCGGCGGGCGAACGGGGCAGGCCGGTGGTCACAGATCCCAGCGCGGCGGAGGTGATCGTCACGGCCCACTCCTCACCGGCGCGGGCAGGCAGTCGCCCAGCAGCGCCAGCGGTGGCTCGGCCACCAGGTAGAAGTGGTCGCCACGGACACCGTACGCGCGGACCGTCCCGGTGGTCAGCGTCGACCACGGGCGGCAGTCGGCGTCGTCGTCGGCGTCGCCCACGATCGTCGTCACCGGGCACCGCAGCATCGGCCCCGCGCCCGGTTCGTACGCGTGGAACATCCGGCCGTCGGCACGCACGTACGGCAGGACCAACTCCTGGAACTCGGGGTCGGCGGCCAACTCCGGGTCCGTGCCGCCGAGCGTCAGCAGGCGCTGCACGACCGCCGCGTCGTTCAGGTCGTCCGGGTCCGACAACTGCTCCGGCCCTGGGTACGGCGCGTTGCGCGATCCCGACGCGAACAGGTGGAACGGCTCGATCCCACGCTCCTGCAGCGCGACAGCGGTCTCCAGGGCGATGGCCGCGCCCATGCTGTGACCGAACAGGATCAGCGGGCGGTCCGCCAACGGCACCAGCGCGTCGGTGATCTGCGTGGCGAGCCGGCGAAGGTCGGTGGGCGGCGGTTCGACGATCCGGTGCGCGCGGCCGGGATAGCAGACAGCGTGCACCTCGACGCCGGGCAGACGCCCGCCCCACGAATGGAACATGGCGGCGGAGCCGCCCGCGTGGGGGAAGCACACCAGACGCACGTCCGGGTCGGTGAGCGGCGCTGGGCACCGCAGCCAGGTGGTGGATTCGCGCATCGTCATCACTCTGCCTCCTGCATCAGGCCGGTACGCCGGGCGCGCAGCGCGCGGGCCCGCTGGGCACGGGCGGAGCGGGCCTCGCCGGTGGCCGTGTCGGCGTCGGCCGCGTCGCCGCCGTCGCGCAGCAGCGCCACCTGCGACGCCACAGTGGTGTGCTGGAACAGGGCGACCACCGACAGTCGGCACCCGGTGCGCCGCTCCAGCGTGTCTCGTAGCCGGAACATCGCCAGCGAGTGACCGCCCAGGTCGAAGAAGTTGACGTCGGCGGGGACGTCGTCGCGCTGCAGCACATCGGTCCACGCCGCACTGACCTGCACGGCCAGCTCGGCCAGGTCCGCTGTGGGCGGCCGGGCCGGTCCGGCCGGCGTCGCCGCCTCGACGGCCGCGGGGCCGGCGTCGGCCAGGCCGCGCAGTGCGGCCCGATCGGTCTTGCCGTTGGCCGTGCGCGGGAAGTGGTCCAGGACCACGATCCGGCTCGGCACCATGACCGCCGGAACCCGGTCGGTCAACTGCCGTCGCAGGGACTCCGGAGCAGCACCGGCGAGAGATAGGACGAAGCCGACCAACTCGGTGTCACCGGCGGCGGGGACGACCACGGCCTCGCGGACGCCGGGCAGCGCGCACAGCTGCGCCTCGACGGCCGAAAGCTCGATCCGATGACCGCGGACCTTGACCTGATGGTCCCGGCGACCGAGGAACTCCAGGGTGCCGTCGTTGGTCCACCGGCACAGGTCACCGGTGCGGTACATCCGCTCGCCCGGGATGGCCGCGAACGGATCGTCGCGGAACGCCCGGGCAGTGGCCTCGGGCCGCCCGTGGTAGCCGCGGGCCACACCGGCGCCGGCCACGTACAGCTCGCCCGACTCGCCGACGGGGACCGGGCACAGCTGCTCGTCCAGGACGTACACCCGGGCGCCTGGGATGGGGCGGCCGATGGTCACCGGGGCTGGTGCGGTGAAACGCTGGTAGGTCGCCCACACGGTCGCCTCCGTCGGGCCGTACTCGTTCACCAGCTCGCAGCGACCGGAGGTCTCGACGAAGTGCCGCTCCACCAGCTCCTGCGGCAGGGCCTCACCGGCCACGATCGCGGTCCGCAGTGACTCCAGGCGGCCCCCGCCCATGCGCGCGGCGGCATCGAGCAGGTAGCTGTACAGCGAGGGGATGCACAGCAGATGGGTGGCCCGGTGGTCGTCGACCAGTCTGACCAACTGCTCCGGGTCGCGTACCTGCGCGCCGGTTGCCACGATCAGGCAGCCGCCTGCGGTCAGCGTGCCCCACAGGCCGGCCACCGAGGAATCGAAGCTGAGCGGGGACACCAGCAGGAACGTGGGTTCGCCCGGGTAGACCAGGCGCCGGGCCAGGGTCGAGGCGGCCAACTGCCCGTGCTCGACCACCACGCCCTTGGGCTCCCCGGTGCTGCCGGAGGTGTAGATGAGGTACGCCGGGTCGGTGAGCAGCACGGGGACGTCGACCGGTGCCCCGTCGGTGCCGGCGGCGGTGTCGCCTGCCGTGACCGGCACCAGGGGCAGGCCCGTGCCCGCCAGACGGTTCGCGGTGCCGTCACTGACCAGGGCCGCGCTGACCTGGGCATCGGCGAGGATCTCGGTCAACCGCTGGTCGGGCTGGCCGGGGTCCAGGGGTACGTACGCCGCGCCGCAGCGCAGCACGGCGAGGATGGCGGCGACGGTGGCCGTGCTGGCTTCGGCGAGGACCGCCACCCGGTCGCCGCGGCCCACACCGGCGTTCGTGAGCGCGGCGGCGATTCGGGAGCTGCGTGCGCCGAGTTCGGCGTAGCTCATCTCGTCGGTGCCGCAGCGCACCGCCGGCCGGGACGGCGTGCGCGCGGCCACCGCGGTCACCAGGTCCGGCACCGGCGGCAGCGGACCGTCCGGCAGGGGACCGCCGAGGTACGCCGGGCACGGCAGGTCGGACGGTGTGCCCAGCGGCGGGGTTATCGACAGCGTGGTCATGGACGAGCTCCTTCTTCCCTGGTGACAAGGGTGCGGACGGAGGTGCGGTAGCGGCGGACGGCGGCCGCCCCGGCGTCGATCAGCCAACCGCGACAGGTGCGCGGTCGCTGTCGACCAGGGCTCGGCACATCGACGTGTGATCGCCGAGCGTCGGGCGGGTCATGAGGTCGCGGATCGGCACCCGGATGCCGAGTTCGGTACGTAGCCGGCGAGCCAGGTGGGTGATGCTCAGCGAGTCGCCGCCCAGCGCGAAGAAGTCGGCGTCATCGGACAACTGGTCCCGACCGAGCAGATCGGTCCACAGCCGGCCGAGCAGCGACGGCACGTCCTGCTCGAAGGCCCTGGCCGGTCGGTCGGCGCCGGGCGCCGCGCCGATGCCGCTGTCGCGCCCGGTCGCGAACGCGGTCGCAGCCGCCGCCGGGGCGGTGACGGGCAGCGGGACGACAGCCGGCGGGTTGTGCCCGGCGGGCGCCGGTCTGGCCTCGGCGGCCAGGTGGCGTGGCCCGTGGAAGGCGTAGCCGGGAAGGTGGACGCGGCGCCCGGTGGGACACGTCGCGCCGATCTCCACCGGCTGCCCGACGGTCCACAGTCGTCCCAGGGCGGTGGGCACCGCCTCGTCGTCGGCGCCGGGCCGACCGCCGCACAGCGGCACGGCCGTGAGGCCGCCGTTTTCCACCAGAGTGGACAGTGCGTGCCCTGGCCCGACCTCGACCACGATCGCATCGGCGAACCGCTCGCCCAGCCGTCGCAGTGATGGTCCGAACCGCACCGTGTGGCGCGCCTGTGCGGTGAACAGGGTCGCGCCAACAGGGGCTCCCGGGAGGAGCAGTTCACCGCTGTTCGTTGCCCACGGCAGCGTGGGCGGTCCGAGTCGCATCCCGGCCAGTGCATCCCGCAATGGCGCAACCGCGGCGTCGACGAGCGCGGTGTGGAACGCGCGCCGGCTGCGCAGCCGCCGCGCACGCACCCGGCCGCTCAGCCAGGCCTCAAAAGCGTCGACGACGTCCGGCGGGCCGGCCACCACGGTGTGGTCGGGAGAGTTGACGGCAGCGGTCTCCAGCGCCAGGCCGGATGCGCGTACCAGGTCAGCAGTCTCCTGTTCGCCGCAGGTCAGGGCGAGCATGGCACCGGGTGGGCACTGCTGCATGGCCGCCCCGCGCACGGTCACCAGCCGGGCGGCGTCGGCCAGGTCGAGCACACCGGCCACGCACGCGGCGGTGATCTCGCCGAGACTGTGCCCGGTGACGGCCGCCGGGTGCAGGCCGAGCTCGCGCAGCGCCATCGCGGCGGCGTACTCCACAGCGAACAGGGCGGGCTGGGCCAGGGCGGTCTCGGCCAGGTCGTCGGCGGGGAACCCGGGGTCGAGCAGCGCGCGGCCGACCAGTTCAGCGGTGGTGGGGCCGTACTCGTCGAGCACTGTCGCCAGCGCGGCGCTGAAGCCCGGCAGGTCGGCGGCCAGCGGCCGGGCCATGCCGGGGTACTGGGCGCCCTGCCCGGGAAAGGCGAACACCAGCGGTGCCGGGCCGGTCGTGGGCACGCGGCAGTGCGCGGTGGTGCCACGGGACTCCAGCCGCTCGGCGAGTTCGTCGGTGTCGGTTGCGACGACGGCGAGTCGCTCGGCCAGGTGTGCTCGGCCGGTAGCCAGGGTGCGCACCACGTCCTGCGGCAGGACGTCGTGGGTGCGGAGGTGCGCGGCGAGCCGGGTGGCGGCGCGGTCCAGCGCGGCATCATCGGCTGCGGACAGCACGACCAGGTGGCGGCCGGGGCGGGCGCCGCGGGGGGCGGTGCTCTCGACCGGGGGCTGCTCCACGACCACGTGGGCGTTGGTGCCGCCGACACCGAACGCGCTGACCCCGGCGCGCCGAGGTTCCGTGCCGGGCCATGACCGAGCCTGCTCGGGCACGTACAGCGGCGACCCGTCCTGTTCGAGGAGCGGGTTGAGCGTGCTGTGCCCGGCGACCGGAGGGATCACCCCTTCCCGGACCACCATGATCGCCTTGATCAGGCCGGCCACACCCGCGGCGTTGTCGAGGTGGCCGGTGTTCGCCTTCAGCGCGCCCACAGCGACCTGGCCGGGGCGGGCACCACTCGCGCGCAGGGCCGCGGATGCGGCCGCCCACTCGATGGGGTCGCCGATGCGGGTGCCGGTGCCGTGGCTCTCCAGGTATCCGATGGAGTCGCCGTCGACGTCGGCGGCCCGCAGGGCAGCGCGGATGACGGCCTGTTGGCCTTCGACGGACGGCGCGTAGTAGCCCGCCTTCGCCGAGCCGTCGTTGTTGATGGCGGTACCCAGGATGACCCCGTGCGGGGCGGGACCGTCGTCGAGGGCGTCGGCGAGGCGCCGCAGCACCACGCAGGCGACACCGGACCCGGCGACGATGCCGTCGGCGCTGGCGTCGAACGGGCGGCAGTGACCGGTGGGGGAGTGGATGCCGCCGGGCACGTGCAGGTGCCCCGCCTGTGGGAAGGCCATCCCGGCGGCGACCACGAGCGCTTGGTCGCAGTCGCCGTTGAGCAGTGCCTGCACGGCGAGGTGTACCGCCACCAGCGACGACGAGCAGGCGGTCTGCACCGCCAGTGCGGGGCCGTTCAGGTTCAGCCGGTAGGACAGGAGGCTGGCCAGGAAGTCGGGCTCGGTGCCGTGCAGCGCGTCCTCCAGTGTCAGCGGCGTGAGCTGGCCGCCGGCTACCATCCGCCGCAGGTAGTCGCTGCTGCTGGCGCTGGCGAACACACCGGTGGCGAGGCCGGTGTCGAGCGGGTTGGCGCCGGCGTCCTCAAGGGCCGACCAGGCGCACTCCAGCATCAGCCGGTGCTGCGGGTCGAGCATCTCGGCCTCGCGCGGGCTCATCCGGAACAGCACGTGGTCGAACCGGTCGGCGTCGGCGAGGTGGCCGTGCACCGCCACGTAGTCCGGGTCGTCGAGCAGGTCCGGGGGCACACCTTCGGAGGCGAGTTCCTGTCGCTGGTAACGACGGGTGAGCACCCGGCCGGCAGTGAGAGCGTCCCACCACTGGGTCAGCTCCGGTGAGCCGGGAAACCTGCCGGCCATGCCGGATACGGCGATATCGAGGGAACGGTCGCGTGCCATGCACCCACCTTTGATCGGTCACCAGGAGCACCGTCCGGCGTGGATCGATGCGGTCTACATGCCCGGGCTTGCCAGTAGGTTGCCAGACTAGGCAATGTCATGGCAACGTTCGTGTTGAACATGGCGACGCACGTCGCCTGATCACCCCGAGAGGTACCGACGAGGGGAAACAGCGTGCACGCAGACCCGCGATGGTCGGTCGGCTCGCCCAACACCGCTCCGGCGGAAGGGCTGCACGAGACCGTGGCCCGGCAGGCGCGGTGGCGACCCGGCGCCGTCGCCGTCGTGGAGGGCCCTAGCACGATCACGTACGCGCAGCTCGACGCCGCCGCGGATGCCTGGGCGGCGGGCCTGGTCGCCGCCGGGGTGCGACCCGGCGACCGGGTGCCGATCCTGCTGCCACGCAGCGCCGACCTGGTCGTCGCGCTGCTGGCGGTGCTCAAGACCGGAGCCGCCTACTGCCTGCTGCCGCCGGACTGGCCCGCGCCGCGCCTCGACGCCGTGCTCACGGACCTGCGGCCCCCACTGGTGGTCACCGGCACCGAACCAGCCGGGGACCTTGCGGTGCCGGCATGGCCGATCTCGGCCGCACCGGTCAGCGCGGGCCCCGGCTTCCGGTCCGTGGCCGTCGCCGCTGCCGACCCGTGTTGCGTCTTCTTCACCTCCGGCACGACTGGCCGGCCGAAGGGGGTGGTCAGCCCGCACGGGGCCACCGCCCGCCTGTTGCAGCCCGGCGGCTTCGCCCGCTTCGACCACCGGACGGTGATCCCGCTCGCGGCCGCCACCCCCTGGGACGCGTTCTCCCTCGAACTGTGGTCCGCCCTGCTCAACGGGGGCACCTCGGTGATCGTGGCCGATCCCTACCTGTCGGCGTCGGCCCTGCGCCACGGGGTGGCCCGGCACGGTGCGAACACCGCGTGGTGCACCGCAAGCCTGTTCAACCTGATCATGGACGAGGCGCCCGACGCGTTCGAGGGCCTGGACCAGGTGATGATCGGCGGGGAGCGGCTGTCCGTGCCGCACGTACGCCGGTTCCTGGGGCTGCATCCCGACACCGTCCTGCTCAACGGTTACGGCCCGGTCGAGTGCACGGTCTTCGCCACCACCCACCGCATCCGCGCCGACGACTGCGAGCGGCCCGGCGGCATTCCACTCGGGCGACCCGTGCCCGGCACCGAGGTGTACGTGTTGGACGGACAGCGCCCCTGCGCCGTCGACGAAACCGGCGAGATCTGCCTGGCCGGCGACGGCCTGGCGATCGAGTACCTCGGTGACCCCGCCCTCACCGCCGCCAAGTTCACCCGGATCCGCGTCGGCGATCGTGAGGTCCGCGCCTACCGCACCGGCGACCTCGGCACCTGGGACGAGGACGGACTGCTGCACCTGACCGGCCGCGCCGACCGTCAGCTCAAGATCCGTGGCAACCGGGTGGAGCCGGCCGAGGTCGAACGCCAGATCGAGGAACTGCTCTCCGACGTACGACACTGCCGGGTGGTGGCCCGCGCCACCGGCCGCGGCGACCGGGAGCTGGTGGCGTTCTGCGTGCCCGTCCGCGACGGTGACCCGCTGCCCGAGGCGACGTCCCGGATCCGCGACGCGCTCGTCGCCTACCACCGTCCGGCCGCAGTGGTCAGCGTCGCCGCGTTTCCGCTCACCGCCCAGGGCAAGCTGGACGAGCGGGCGCTGCTGGCGCTGCTGACACCCCCCGCTGTCAACTCCGACCCGGCTGCGGGCTGCGACCCGGCCACCCTCGGCGACCCGGTGCTGCGCGACGTCGCCGAGTGCGCCGCCGCCGTCCTCGGTGTCGGCACGATCCCGCTGGACACGCCGTTCCCCGAGATGGGCCTGACCTCGCTCGACGCCGGCCGGGTGTGTGCCCGTCTCTCGGCGCGCACCGGCATTCCGGTGCCGGTGTCCTGGGTGTACGAGTGCCCGACAGTCACCGGCCTCGCTCGCCGGCTGTCCGACGCGACCGCCGTCGCGGGGGCAGGGCGGGAGGCGGCCCTGTCAGTACCCGACGACGACGCGGCCCCGCTGACCGCCGTTCAGGTCATGCAACTGACCCGGGAACTGCTGAACCCGGCCGACCGTACCGGGCACTGCCTGCTCAGCTGGGTCGTCGAGGGCGAACTCGACAGGTCGGCCCTGTCCGTCGCGATCGCTGCCGTACACCTGCGGCACGAGTCACTGCGCGCGGCATACCTGCTCGACCCGGAGCCGGCGGCGTGTCCCGACGACGTGCCGGCGCCCGCGCTGACTGTGCTGCCGCCGCAGGCCGGCGTCGACGCGGCCCTCGCCGCCGCCCGCGAGGCGCTCG
This sequence comes from Micromonospora sp. M61, assembly GCF_018070245.1. Classification (NCBI taxonomy): domain Bacteria; kingdom Bacillati; phylum Actinomycetota; class Actinomycetes; order Micromonosporales; family Micromonosporaceae; genus Micromonospora; species Micromonospora sp. M61. The sequence goes on from NZ_JAGPYA010000058.1 coordinate 34,959, forward strand.
CCGCGCCGCTCGCACCGCAGGACGCCCAGGTGTGGCACACCGTCCTCGTGCCTGTCGACGTGCTGGAGCCGGCAGCGCCCACGGCCGTGTTCGGATGCGCGGTGCACCACGTCGCCTTCGACGGCTGGTCCGAGGCCGTCCTCGCCAACGATCTCGGCACCGCGTACCGGATCGCCCTGGGCGACGCCGACCCCGACCGGCTCGCGGTCGCGCTCGGGCCCGGCCCCGCCCTGGCCGACCTGGTCCGCGCCGAACTGGCCCGCTGCCGACTGGCCGAGCCCGAACGCCGCCTCGCCGAGGTGCGCGCCGCCCTGGCGGGTGTGCCGCCGTTGCGGTGGTCGTCCGATCCGTCAACCCTCGACGGCGATGGCACGGAATCCGACGGCCGCGTTGCACCCGCCGAGAGCGCCGCAGCCGACGGTATGACCGCGTTCGACCCCTCTACAGGCACGACGGCACCAACCGCGATCGTGCCGATCAGGTCGCGCCGGCAACCCGAGCGGGTCGAGGTCAGGCTGGCCGCGGACGCCCTCGCGGCCGTTGACGCCGCCGCCGCAGCAGCCAACGTCACCCGCTTCGTCGTCCTCCTCGCCCTCTGGGCGGCCAGCGTCGCCGACGTCACCGGCCAGCGGGACGTCGCCTTCGGGGTGCCGGTGGCCCGCCGCGACGACCCTGCCCTGGAACGCGCGATCGGCTGCCACATCACCATGGTCTGCCTGCGACTGCGCGATGCCGCGTGCGCCGGTGACACCGGTGCGGTCCGGATCGTGGGCCGTACCGTCCAGCAGATGCTCGCGGCCCAGAGTCTGGCCGGGTTCCACCTGCTCGGCGAGACCGGGCGGCCACCGGCGTACCAGACGCTGTTCGCCTACCAGAACAATGCCGTACCCGAGCTGGAGCTTCCGGACGCCCGCGTCACCTTCGTCCGGCAGCCGTATCTCGACCTGCCCTTGGAGTTGCACGCCGAGCTGTGGCCCGACGGCGACGGCCTGCGGCTGGAGGTCACCTACAACCCCGCGGTGGTCACCGGGAAAACCGCGGCCGACCTCGCCAAGCACTTTTCCGAGTACGTGTACAGCCAGGCGACGGGAGCAGTCCGGCCATGACCATCAGCACCATTCCGGCCACCACCACCGAGCCAGCGGAGATCGACGCGTCCGGCCGGGCCATTGCCGGCACGCCGCCGCTGTCCCGGCTCACCGACTCGGACCTGTACGCCACCGGCGATCCGCACCCACTGTGGGCGTGGATGCGCGCCGAAGCCCCGGTGCACTGGCAGCCCGCGACCGAGCTGCCCGGATTCTGGTCACTGACCAGGCATGCGGACATCCGAGCGGTCTACCAGGACAGCGCCACGTTCAGCTCGGCGCAGGGCGTGCTGCTGCGGCCAGCCGCAGCTGGCCCCGATCCGGGCGGCAACCTCACGCTCGCGCTCACCGACGCCCCCCGCCACAAGCAGCTGCGGACACTGATGGCCGGTTGGTTCAACACCCGCGCGGTGCGGGCGTTGGAGGGCTACGTGCGCGCCAGTGTCCAGGGCGTCCTGGACCGCGCGGCAGAGCAGGACACCTGCGACTTCGCGACCGACGTGGCGGGACGGCTGTCCCTGATGACGATCGCGCACATCCTCGGGGTGCCCGAAGCCGACCACGACAAGCTGTACCGATGGACCGACGAGGCTTTCGCGGCCCACAGCTCGCTCGTCTCCCACCCCGACATCGTCGACTACTTCATGGACCTGCTGTACCGCCGGATGGAGGAACCGACCGACGACCTGGTGAGCGCGCTGCTGCACGGCACCGTGGGCGGTGACCTGCTCACCGAGATCGAGGTCGTGCTCAACTGCGAGAACCTCGTCGGCGCCACCGAGAACGGCCGGCTGGCCCTCATTGGCGGGGCACAGGCGTTACTCGAACACCCGCAGCAGTGGAAACGCCTCGCTCAGGACCGTGCGCTGTTGCCCAGCGCGATCGAGGAGATCATGCGGTGGACATCGAGCGCCACCCACAGCGTGCGGACCGCCACGCGCCCGTACCAACTGCGCGGGCAGCGCATCGCCCCCGGCGACAAGGTCGTGCTCTGGCTTCCCTCCGCCAACCGTGACGAGGACGTGTTCACCAACCCGTACGAGTTCGACATCACGCGTACGCCGAATCGGCACATCGCCCTCGCCGTCGGTGAGCACTTCTGCATCGGTGCCACGCTGGCCCGGGCACAGATGCGGGTGCTCTTCTCCGAGTTGCTCGACGGGGCGTACGCGATCGAGTTGGACGGCCCCGCCCGCCGGGTCAGCTCGATCGCTGTCAACGGCACGGAGAGCCTGCCGGTCCGGCTGCGGGCGCGGTAACCGGCGACCACCGCCGCGCCCGCCCGGCAATCAGGCCCCGATCACTCGGCGTCCTGGAGCCGCGGTGGTCGCGTACGCCCGCACCATCACCGAATCCTCGGGAGGACACTGTGCCAACACCCCGCATCACCCACCTGGCCGAGCCCGCCGGTGTGCAGCCAAGCTCCGGTTACACCCACGTCGTCGTCGCGCGGGGCCGGCTCGCCGCCATCGCCGGGCAGATGGCGTTCGACGCCGATGGGGAGCTGGTCGGCCCCGGCGATCCCGAGGCGCAGGCGCGGCAGGTCTTCACCAACATGGGCCGCTGTCTCGCCGCAGCCGGCGGCAGCTTCGACGACGTCGTCAAGCTCACCTGGTTCGTCACCGACGTCGCGTTCGTACCGACGGTGCTGGCGGTGCGCGACGAGTTCATCGACACCTCCCGGCCACCGGCCAGCACCGTCGTGCAGGTGGTCGCGCTCTACCGCCCGGACCTGCTGCTCGAAGTGGACGCTCTGGCACTGCTGGAGGAGGCGTGATGACCGGGACCGTGGCCGCCGCAGTCCCACCACCGTTCGACCCCGAGCTGGCCGGTCCGCTGTCGGCGATCCTGTCCGAGCTGCCGATGCCACTCACCGTCGACCTGATCGCCGACCGACGGCAACGCTCCCGGACCGGCCGTCTGACCGACGCGCAGATCCGCCGCGATGGGGCGTTCGAGATCGAGGAACGGAAGGTCCCCGGCCCGGCCGGTGCCCCTGACATCACTCTGCTGATCTGCCGACCGGTGGGCGTCACCACGCCGGTTCCGGTGGTCTATCACACCCACGGCGGCGGCATGGTGGCCGGCAGCCACCGCAGCACCGAGCTCATCGGCGAGCTCGACCGAGCTCAGGCGCTCTCCCTCGCCGTGGTGTCGGTCGAATACCGGCTCGCGCCCGAGCACCCGGATCCGGCCCCGGTGGAGGACTGCTATGCCGGGCTGCTGTGGCTCGCCAGTCACGCCACCTCCCTCGGCCTTGATCCCGACCGGATCGTGTTGAGCGGTAACAGTGCCGGTGGCGCCCTGGCTGCCGGCCTGGCCCTGCTCGCGCGGGACCGCGGTGGTCTCAGGCCCAAGGGGCAGCTGCTGCAGTTCCCGATGCTGGACGACCGGTGCGCCTCGGACTCCTGCCGTCAGCTCGGCCGGGTCGGCCTGTGGGACGGGCTGTCCAATGAAGCGGGCTGGACCGCGCTGCTCGGCGAGCGCCGAGGCCTGCCGGCAGTGTCCTGTTACGCCGCTCCGGCGCGGGCGATGGACCTGTCTGGTCTGCCGCCAGCCTTCATTGAAGTGGGCTCGGTTGAGGCGCTGCGCGACGAGGGCATCGAGTACGCGAGCCGGATCTGGCGTGCCGGTGGGCAGGCCGAGCTGCACGTCTGGTCGGGCGCGTTCCACAGTTTCGACGAGTGGGTACCTACCGCCACGGTGTCTCGAACCGCCCACCAGGCCCGCGTTGGCTGGCTGAAGCGGGTGCTCGGCTGACCGAGGCCGGCCAGCAGCCGCGGGGAGCCGGGTCACCGCCGTGTGGGCGGCCCCGGCTCGACGCATGGGTGGGGATCTGCGCTGTCCGAGACAACGGGCTTGGCATATGCGAGGCAACACGGGAGGTCTTCCGTGGCTGTGCTCTGGTCGATGAACGTGCGACTACGTGCCGGTGGCATGGCCGGCCTGTCCCTATCTGTGGCGTATTTCCGCACCTTAACCGCAGTTGCCTAAACGGAGATTCACTCGTGCCAACCTCTGGCAAAACCTTGCCAAGCCATGGTGCTCCAGATAGGTTGGTCGTACCAGAGCGGACAACCCGACGCGGTACGACCGCCGGCTTTGCCCTCACCCGCATCCCTCAAATCTGGAGTTGACTGTGCGTAGGTGCGCCATGATCGCCGTTGCCGTCCTCGTCTCCGTGCTGTGCACGACCAGCCCCGCCTCGGCCTCCGACATCGACTGGCCGGTGGCCCCGACCTCCAGCGCACGGTGACAGCGCGGCTCACCGGACCCGCGGGGAGCCAGCCGTCGCAGGCGGGGTGGTTCGGTCCGTACGGCTCCTGTCCGATCAGGCCAGTGCCATCGACCGGATCACGTCACAGGCCAGGGCTTCGCGGCCGGGTTCGCCTGCCGTCCGAGATGTCGGCGGTGACCAGCTGATGGCCTCCTTCGACGAACCGGACCTGGCCAACGGAGACGCGCTCCGATGGCGGACAGGATCCGACACCGGTGGGCATGAGGGGGCCAGCACCGTCCTCCCTCATGACGCGGCACGGGCACTGGTTGCCGCTGCGGCGCTGGTGAACACGACCGGAGGAGACGGCGTCCAGCCCGACGATGCCGTGCTCAGACGCATTGTCCAGATCCTGGCCTGGGATGAGGGGCCGGCTTGTGGCAGGAACGACCTGCAGACGCTCCGCAGCCTCCGCCCCCGCCTCCGTGAACTCTGGCAGGCAACCGGAGACACCGCGGCGAGCGTGGTCAATCAACTGCTCCACGAGTTCAATGCACTTCCACAGCTGGTCAAATGCGGCAAGTGGGGTTACCGCTTGGAGGTCGCGCCCGCGGATGCGCCACTAGCGGCCCGCTTTGCCATCAGAACATCGATCGCCGTTGCCGACCTGCTTCGTCAGGGAGAGCTTCGCCGGCTACGCTCGTGCGCCCACCCCGAGTGCCACAACGTGATGGTGGACCTCTCCAAGAACAGGTCCAAGAGGTACTGCGACGGTCGTTGCGGAAATCGTGCGGCCGTCGCCGCGTACCGCGCCCGTATGTCGGCCAGCGCGACCAGCGGCTGACAGCGCCGGGAGGTCGGCCCCCGGCGATCCGGGCCGGCGGGGGTGCCCTTGAGCGGGTCGCCGCTGGGCCTCGCGCTCAGCGCGTGCGGATGTCCCCGTCGGTGTCGGACGTGGTGAGCACGGCACTGTCCGCTCTGGCAGCGACCGCCCGGACGTGACTCCATCGACGGGGCATCGGTGTGGACAACAGTGTCGTGCAACTTCCCGAGCGGTGTCGGCGAGGGCAGCCGAGCGGCCCTCGCCGCAGATCTATGCCGCTGCGGCAGGTGGGGATCCGACGATCGTCAGCCCCCACCTTCATCGCCGCACTTGGACATTTGAGCGATGCTGCCGGCGTCAGCGCCCGGTGGACACGATGTTTGAAGAATTCCCGTTCTGCTCGTCGCGCTTCAGGCGCTTCGCAGTCTGCTTCTCCTTGATCGTCTTACCCTTCTTCTTGACGTTCGCCTTGCTCGTCGAGTCCTTGGACATGATCGAACCTCCTGGAGCAGGTCGGTGAACGTGCAGCGTGGTACTCGCCTGATCGCGGCGTGCAGGTGACGGAAGACTCGCGCGGCGGCGCGAAGTCTTCACTGCACACTGACCCTACGCTGTTCCAGCTCTTACCAACGTTGGCATGCATCGCCGGTGACGGGCGATGGTTCGTGTCGCCTCACCGAGCTGGGCTGACGTTGCCGTTCTGCCGCGAGCGAATCCGCTTGTCTTGGTGCGGGGCGCTGTAGAGGATCGCTGGATGGATCTCCAGACTGCGGAACGGCAGCTTCAAGCCGCTCAGCGCGCCGCCGATGTCGAGTCCCTCGACGCGCTTCTGCACCCCCAGGTCGTGGGTGCTGGACCGGATGGCACGGTTTTTACCAAGGAAGATGACCTGGAGAGCTACCGCTCGGGGGCCCTGCGAATCACCAACCTGGTGGAGGAGTCGCTCGACGTCCAGGAAGACGGTGAGACCGGGGTGACCCGCACGGTCGCTGCGGTGGATGCCGTTCAGGGCGGTGCCGTTATGTCCGCGCGGTTGCGCTACACCCGGCTGTGGGTGCGTGAGGACGGCAACTGGCGGGTGTTGGCCGCCACCTTCGTCCCAGTCCAGTGAGCGTTGAGATGCCGTGGTGAGCGTATGAAACGCCGAACGGCGGCCCGCTGAATCAGTCGGGCCGCCGTTAGCAGAGTGTGGATCAGAGCGGGCGGATGTTCTCCGCCTGCGGGCCCTTCTGGCCCTGGGTGATGTCGAACTCCACCTTCTGGTTCTCGTCGAGGCTACGGAAGCCGCTCGCCGAGATCGCGGAGAAGTGGGCGAAGACGTCGGCGCCGCCGTCGTCCGGGCTGATGAAGCCGAAGCCCTTGTCGGCGTTGAACCACTTCACGGTACCTGTAGTCATGTCTGCTCCTCGCAGGCTGTTAGAGACCGCACTGTGCGGACCCTTACGCCGCTGCGTTGATCACCCGCGTCGAAACGACACGAAAACGAAAAAGCGCCTGGATGGGTTTGATACCCCATCAGGCGCTGAAAAACGTCTACGGAAATCAAAACTGCAACTCGGTTACCGTAGCACATGATCAGCCGCCGCTCAGATGGAGGTGAGTGGACCTGGTCACCTGGCTGCTTCATCGATGCCGCCGGGGGCCACAACCGTGAAGCGAACGTCGACCAGGCCGTCGCCGTCGCGATCACCCCGGCGGCCGGCTCGCGCTCGCCTTGGCCGCCCCACAGGGGACTCGTCGTCATGTGGAAGGGCGGTCACTGTCTCCGCTCGGAGTCAGGACGTGTCGGGTCCGATCCCCGGTCCAGGCCGCTTCGAGGATCGCGGTCAGGCTGGCGGTGTCGGTCGGGCCTGCATGGTTCTGGATCAAGCGGGTGACCCCACTGGCCATTTCCGCGAAGCGCGGGAGGTCGGCGCGTGCCACGCCGATGTCCGCCAAGGTGGGAGGGATGCCGATGTCGGCAAGGAGCCCGTCGAGCCAGGTGAGGAACGTGTCTGCGGCCTCGGCATCCGAGGCGCCGTTCACGTCGAGCCCGCACACCGCGGCGAGGATGGCCAACCGATCGCTGATGGCATCCCTGGCCGCGTCCAGCGCGTAGGGCAGTAGCAGCCCGACGCCCAGGCCGTGCGGGGTGTGCGTGGCTGCGCCGATGGGGTACTGGAGAGCATGCGGGGCCGCGTTGCCCGCGTGGGAAAATGCAAGCCCGGCGAGCATGGAGCCGTAGGACATGTCCGCGCGCGCGTCCGTGTCGCCTCCGTCCCGGACAGCACGCCGCAAGCTACGGGCGATCCGCTCCGCGGCCAGGAGCGCGTAGTGGTCGGTGATCGGATTGCGGCCGAGGAACACCTGCTCCACCGGGTCCCGCGGTCCGTGGGCCCGGGGTCGCGCGGTGTAGCTCTCCACCGCGTGACAGAACGCGTCGATGCCGGAGTGGGCGGTGACGTTCGCAGGGCAGGTGTAGGTGAGTTCGGGGTCGACGATGGCGAAGTCGGGCACGATGTGGACGCTGGAAACCCCCACCTTCAGCTCGCGGTCCGGGTCGGTCAACACCGAGACGGGTGTGAGCTCGGAGCCGGTGCCTGACGTCGTCGGGACCGCGACGAGAGGAAGCGTCGGCCCCGGCACCTTCGACTCGCCGTAGAAGTCGCGCGGCGTCCCACCGTGGCGCCGGATGACGCCGACGATTTTGGCGAGGTCAATCACCGTGCCACCACCGATGGCGAGGATCACGTCGGCGTCCACCTCGGCGGCGACCGAGACCGCCAGGGCCACATCGGAGAGTGGCACGTCTGGAGTCGCGTCGGAAAATACCCCGACGACCTTGACCTTTTCCCGCACGGCGGCCACGATCTCGGCCACGCCCGGCTGCCCCAGAAGAACCTGGTCGGTCACGATGAGGACTCGCGAGCCACTCTCGGCCACCACTCGTGGGATGTTCTGCGCGACCCCTTCGCCCACTATCAGCTGGCGTGGTCCGCGGAAGGTCTCAAGCATGTCAGTGCCTCTCCGGAACGTCGGCGGCGATGTGCTGGGCGGACGTCCAGGTCACCTGCGAGACCGGGACGGCGTCGGCAAGGTTGGCCCGGAAGGCGCAGGCGGTCACGGTAGGTCGATCGCCACATAGGTGAGGTCGAGGTATTCAAGGACGCCCTCGTGCGACCCCTCCTTGCCGATCCCGGACTGCTTCACGCCTCCGAACGGAGCTGACGGGTCCGATATCAGGCCACGGTTGATGCCGAGCATCCCCGTCTCCAGCCCCTCGGCGAACCGGAGCGCCCGCTGGAGGTCACGGGTGAAGATGTATCCGGCCAGGCCGTGCTCGGTGTCGTTGGCCTTCGCCATCACCTCGTCGTCGGACGTGAACGAGATGATCGGCGCCACCGGCCCGAAGATCTCCGCCTGCAGCATCCGCGCATCTTCGGGCACGTCGACGAGGACGGTGGGCGGGTAGAAGTGGCCCGGCCCATCCGGGCGCTCGCCGCCCACCAGGAGCCGGGCGCCGCGATCGACCGCGTCGGCGACGAGCTCCTCGATCTTGGTGACCGAGGCCTCGTCGATCAACGCCCCGACGTCCACACCCTCGTCGAGACCATGGCCCACCGAAAGCGCACCCATCCGCTCCGCGAAGCGCGCCGTGAACTCCTCGCGCACCGGCTCCTCGACGTAGATCCGGTTGGCCGCGATGCAGGACTCCCCGATGTTGCGCATCTTGGCCACCATGGCACCGTCGAGCGCGACGTCCAGGTCAGCGTCGGCACACACGATCAAGGCCGCGTTGCCGCCCAGTTCCATTGAGGTACGCAGCACGTTGTCCGCAGCCTGTCGTAGCAGCACGCGCCCGACCTCGGTCGACCCGGTGAACGAGAGCTTGCGGGTCCGACTGTCGGCCAGCAGTGCTGAGACCACCGCGCCGGCGCGCTTGGTGGTCACCACGTTGACGACGCCCGGGGGAACGCCGACCTCCTCCATGATGCGGGCCAGGAACAGCATGGTGAGTGGCGTCTGGGCCGCTGGCTTGGTGATCGTCGTGCAGCCCGCGGCCAGCGCAGGAGCGATCTTGCGGGCACCCATGGCCAACGGAAAGTTCCAGGGCGTCACGAAGACGCACGGTCCGACCGGCTTCGGCACGGTGAGGATGCGATATCCACCTGCCGGAGCGGTGCTGTAGCGCCCCTCGACGCGTACCGCCTCCTCGGCGAACCATCGGAAGAACTCGGCGCCGTAGGCCACCTCTCCCCGAGCCTCGGCGAGCGGCTTGCCCATCTCGAGCGTTATCAGCCGGGCGACCTCCTCGGATCGCTCGGTCAGTGCCCGGTACGTCGCGGTCAACAACTCCGACCGTTTCCGCGGCGGGGTGGCCGCCCACTCCGCCATTGCCTTGCTGGCCGCGTCCAGAGCGGCGAGCCCGTCGACGACGTCGGCGTCCGCCACCTCGGCGATGGTCTTGCCGGTGGCCGGGTCCTCGACGGCAAAGGTGGCTCCGCTTGCGGCGTCGCGCCAGGCGTCGCCGATCCGGAGCCGCCGGTGCTCGGGGGCCAGGACGTCCATCGGGTCACTCATCGCGTCGCCTCCTGTGATCTTCCTGGTGATGTCCGGCGTGCCTCAGCGATCGCCACGGCCGTCCCACCGTCGTCAGGCCGTGCACACTGGTGACGGTCCGACGCTCGATTGCCCCGTACGGGCGCATGTTGCCGTCGCCGCCCGGCGCGGTTACCGCCCCGCCTCGGACAGCGACAGCCCGGTGCCCGCATCAAACAGGTGCGCACGATCCAGGTCGACAGTGACAAGCAGCCGCTCGCCCGGCGTACCGGTGACGGTGGGTCGTGCCTTGACCTTGAGGATCTCCGTCCCCACTCGGACGTCGACCACTGTCCGGTCACCGAGCGGCTCAAGCCCGTAGAGCTCACCCGACAACGACGCGTTCCCACGCTGCTCGACGGACAGGTCCTCCGCGCGCAGGCCCAGCATCAGCGCACGACCGTCCTCGGCCGTGGCCCAGCGGGGCCTCGGCAGCGTCCACCCTTCAGCGCCGACCAGACGATCGCCCTCGGCGTGGCAGGCGAGCAGGCTGATCGGCGGGCTCCCGACGAATCCTGCGACCCACTGGTTGGCTGGACGCTCGTACACCTCGGTCGGCGTTCCGACCTGTTGCACCTTCCCCTCCTTGAGCACCGCGACCTGGTCGGCCATGGACAGGGCCTCGACCTGGTCGT